>JAHHOC010000392.1 GCA_018677115.1 Arenicella sp.
CAATCGCGCTCTCAAGACCAAAATTAACCTGAATTTGGTTCGAATCCGCGTATTCGGACGAATTACTGCGGTCATATAGACATAGTTGCTACATCACAACCAGACTGGCGTGCAGACAAATGGCAAACAAATCACTTCTCCTTCGACATACTGTGGAGCACTTTTACCTCGGTATCTTCATCACCGCGTTCTACATATTCGCACTGCCAACGGTAGTAAACATGGATTACCCGGGGCTGGCAGGACTGTTACTGGCAGAATTATTGGTGCTGGCGCCGATTATTTGCGCGCATCTTTTCTACCGGGCACAGCAGATAAATGGCAACTGGTCGCTGGATAACGTCATTTTATTCAGGGAACGCATAGGCAGGCGTTCTTTCCTGTTGTGGTTTGTCGGCGGCCTGGTCGCTATCATCCTGATCTATCTGCCACTTTACCCAGTCGGCCTGGTCATGCGCGAACAGGTGTTCGGCTGGCTACCCGAATGGTATTTCAACCCGGCCTACGGTGCGCAGGCGGCCTCCACGCTGGCAACCATGTTTCTGATTGCGATCGTCATCGACGGCCTGATCGGGCCGGTCTGCGAGGAATTGTTTTTCCGCGGCTACCTGTTGCCACGCATGAGCTACCTGAAAGGCTGGGCGCCGGTGGTCAATGGCGTGTTTTTCGGCCTTTACCACTTCTGGCAACCACATAACCTGATCGCGCTGATGGCCGTAGGTGTCATTCTCAGCTACATCGTGTGGAAAACCCGAAACGTCTATCTCGGCATTGCCTTGCATTGCACCATTAATGTACTCGGTGCCGCCGGCGGTTACTTTGCCGTGATTAGTGGCGTCGAAATAGGCAGATAACCGGCGAACAGCACCCACAATATGCAATTTATACCCGAACAGGAATAAATCTAACGCGGTTCTTTAGTATGCTCTACCCATGAGCAAACCGGGATTCCGAATTGGTCGACCGAACATGTCCGCCACGCCTGTTTTAATAATTTTCCTGTGCAGCTTTATTGCTGCGCTACCGGCGTTCGCGGGTCAGCAGATTAGCTGGCCAAACGACGCCCAGGTGGCGGTCAGCCTGTCCTACGATGACGCGCTGGACAGCCACCTGGACAATGCCGTTCCAGCGCTTGATGAGCACGGGTTCAAGGCTTCGTTCTACCTTACGCTGACTTCAACTACCATTATGGACCGGCTGGCTGATTGGCGGCGGCTGGCTGAAAATGGCCACGAACTCGGCAATCACACTATCTATCATCCATGCAGTGCCTCATTGCCCGAGCGCGACTGGGTCCCGTCCTACCATGATATGGACCAGCGCACGGTTGAGCAGATGCAGCAGGAGGTCAAGGTAGCCAACGCGTTCCTGCATGCCATCGACGGCAACACCGAGCGCACCCTCACCCCGCCCTGCGGCGACTTGCTGGCCGGTGGCGAAAACTACCTGCCGGCGGTTCGCGATTATTTTGTCGCAATCAAATTCAATGAACCGCCGCCAATTGAAAGTGTCGGCCTGGATACAGCCGGCCTCACCGGCGCGGAACTCATTGCAGCCTTGAGCAACAAGGACCTAAACGGTAAGCTGGTGCACCTTATTTTCCATGGCGTCGGGGCGGAGCACCTGTCGGTTTCCAACCAGGCACATCAGGAGTTGCTACAATACCTCGCCGACAACCGCGATATTTACTGGGTCGATACGTACCTGGCCATCATGAAACACGCGCTCAGCCAATTGCCCACGCCACCCGCGCCGCCGCAGGCCGACCATGATCAACAAGATCCAATGAACTGACCCATTACGGAGGCAAGACCACTATGCTGGAACTGATAGCCGAAACTATGCGCGCCCTGCAGGCCGAAACTGCCCTGTATCCACCTGCTACGCAAATCTGGATGAGGGTAATGGGGCTGTCTTTCGCAGCCGGAATCGTATTCGCGTTTAACAAGCCGGGCGCGCGCTGGATCGTCGCGGCCCTGCTATTGAATATTGCCGGCCTGGTGGCCGGCAAGCTGATGTTTGCTGATGCCACACGAATGCAGATTGGCACCATCGTTCATTTGCTGTTCTGGGCGCCGATCCTGTGGATCGTGTGGAACACGGCCATCCGTGCTACCTTATCAAGTACCGCGGAAGGTGTGTATAACAAGGCCTACGTGGTCTGGCTTTACTGGGCCAGCCTGCTCATGGCAATTTCACTGGTTTTCGACCTGCGGACGGCGATAATGATGCTAGTGTAATAAGCAAATCGGCAGTGGTTGTGTGTGTCACCAGCCATCGCAGCAAAGGATTTAATCAACCTGATAACCTGAGGGACTTCCCTGTATGACCACAGCCACGGACAAAGAAAGTAACGCGCTCACCACCACCGGCCTCGGTGACCTCGAGCACGCCGTCACCGATCCGCCGGCCTGGCTCAGCGAGGCGCTGTCAGTGCCCCGCGAAGAGGGCTTCGTTGATGTCGATGGCGTCAAGATTCATTATTTCCGCTGGGGCGACCCAAGCAAGCCCGGCATTCTGATGCTGCATGGCTTTCTGGCCCATGCGCGCTGTTTTGCGTTTATCGCCCCCTACCTCGCGGCCGATTACCACGTGGTGGCCTATGACCTGTCCGGCATGGGTGATTCGGACACGCGTGAATCCTATCCGGATGACGTCCGTGTGCACGAACTGATGAGTGTTACTGAGCAGACCGGCCTGTTTGAGCATGACACCAGGCCCACCATCATTGCCCACTCCTACGGAGGTCATGTGGGGCTGGCAGCCGTACACGCCCACCCCGACCGCTTTGCTGGCATCATGGTGTGTGACCTGATGATCCTGCGCCCCAGTTTCCTGGAAGCCCATTCCAATTTATTCAAATCACCCGGCAATCAGGATCCCGACCGGCCCAACCGCATCTACCCGGATTTCGCCACCGCCAAGGGACGTTATGTGCTGTCCCCGCCGCAGGAGGTGGAGGAACAGGTGCTGTTCGATTACATGGCCTACCACTCCTTAAAGCAGGTCGAAGGCGGCTGGTCGTGGAAGTTCGACCCCAGCGTGTTCCGGCGCGATAGCAACCTCGGCCAAAAATGGCTTCAGACCTGCGACAAAATGGTCACGGCTCCCGGCCGTAAAGTAATTATCCATGGCCGCGAAAGCCTGCTGTTTAATGCCGACTCGGTCGATTACGTCAGGGAAACGATTGCCGAACATAATGCTACTGACTTTCCCATCATCGGCATACCACACGCGCGTCACCACCTGATGCTCGACC
>JAHHOC010000395.1 GCA_018677115.1 Arenicella sp.
CAATCGCGCGGTTCACCCTGGCATTGGCCCAAGCCTAGACGTGGTGGCGGTGGTTTTAGAGTGCCGCGATCATCCGGACGGGGAGGGGGTTTTAAAACCGGAGGAGGTTTTTAGCCGACAATATCAATTGTCACATTGAACGGCTAGTATCCTTGCTCAAATAGGCTTAAACTCCCCGCCTGATTTTAGCAGACCACCTAAGCAGGCAGCCATGACACATCCGACAGCGATCAATCGCAACAATCGAACCAAGATAGTGGCCACGGTCGGGCCCGCATCTAATAGCGTAGAAATGCTGGAAAAATTAATTGCTGCCGGATGCAGTGTATTCCGTATCAATTTTTCGCATGGTTCCCATCAGGCGCATGCAAAATCGATCGAGGCAATTCGTAAGGCTGCGAAAAACGTCAATCAATGGGTAGCAATTCTGGGTGATTTACAGGGCCCCAAGATCCGCATCGGATCCATTGTCGGGGAGTCTTTCGCGCTGGAACCGGGGCAGGAGTTACTGCTTGATTCCGAAATTGACGACGAGATGGGCAGCATTGACGGAGTCAGCTATCGTTGCGCTACGCTGGCTGAGAGCTGCGAGCCTGGGCGCATTCTGTTACTGGATGACGGCCGGGTCCAGTTGGAAGTTACCGCAGTAAACGGCAATGCGATCACCACCAGGGTTCTGGCGGGTAAACGCCTTGCCTCACGCAAGGGCCTTAATCTGAAAGGCGGTGGACTGGCTGAGGAAGCACTCACTGAAAAGGACGAAGCTGATATCGAATTCGCCAGCATGCAAGATATTGATTATATCTGTGTTTCCTTTCCGGCCACCGCGGAAGATATGCTGGACGCGCGCAAAAAACTCGACAAAGCCGGTTGCAAAGCCAAATTGATTGCCAAGATAGAGCGAGCCGAGGTTGTCGCCAGCCAGCAAGCAATTGACGGCATGATTAAAAGTTCGGATGGAGTAATGGTGGCCCGCGGTGACCTGGCTGTGGAAGTTGGGTTTGAGAGTGTCACCTCGCTGCAAAAACAGATAGTGCAACGATCCAGGGTTTTGAACAAACCAGTAATAGTTGCCACTCAGATGATGGAGAGCATGATTGACAGCCCGGTGCCGACCCGTGCCGAAGTTTCTGATGTCGCCAATGCGGTGTTTGATTACGCTGATGCAGTGATGCTTTCAGCTGAAACCGCAGTCGGCAAGTTCCCCTGCGAGGTGGTGCAAACAGTCTATGATGTAATTATTGCCACTGAGAAGAATGAAGTTACACAAATCAGTGGCCACCGTGTCAGGTTGGATTTTGAGTATGTTGATGAATCGATCGCCATGGCATCAATGTATCTGGCCAATCATTTCAAATCTATCAAGGCTATTATTTGCCTGACTGAGTCGGGAAGTACACCACTCTGGATGTCACGCATTAAAACTCACCTGCCGCTAGTGGCTATGTCGGCTAAAAAATCGACACTCAACTGTGTGGCGCTGTACAAAGGTGTGTTATCGGCACGCCTGCCCTACGATGAGGAACGCAATGCGATGCTTGAAGATGCCATAGAAATAGTGCGGCAGGTAGTTAGCTTAAATTCGGGTGACCACGTTGCGATCACCTTCGGCGACGTGGTGGGTGTAGACGGCAATACCAATACTCTTAAAATTCTGCGCGTGGACTAAGTAATCGAGTTCATTGTAAACGCAGAGTAATCGCTACGGGGAATGCCTGCGGGTCGTTGAAAATCCACCAAAGATGCGTATAATTCCGCGATGGAAAATATCAAACAAGCACTCACCTTTGATGACGTCCTCCTGACTCCGGCCAAGTCTGCTGTTTTACCCCGCGACGTCGACCTCTCCACACAACTCACAAAATCCATCCGGATCGGTATTCCGTTGCTTTCAGCTGCTATGGATACCGTTACCGAGGCGCGTATGGCGATTTGTCTGGCGCAGGAAGGTGGCCTGAGTGTGATCCACAAAAACATGTCGCCCGAGATGCAGGCCAAAAATGTGGCCTCAGTCAAAAAATTTGAGAGTGGCGTAATCAGCGATCCTATTACGGTAAGGCCAGATGCCAGTATCGGTGATGTGCTGGCACTTACGCGGAAGCATCGCATTTCGGGGGTTCCCGTTGTCGAGGGAGATAACCTGGTGGGGATAGTCACCAGCCGTGACCTGCGTTTTGAAACACGCCACGAAGAGCCGGTTGTTAAGGCTATGACCAAAAAAGAAAACCTGGTCACGGTGAAGGAGGGCGCCGACAAAGCTGAAATTCAAAATCTGTTACATGAGCACCGCATAGAGAAAGTGTTGGTGGTTGATGATGCGTTTAATTTGAAAGGCCTGGTCACAGTAAAAGACATTCAGAAATCAACCGACTATCCCAATGCCTCGAAAGATCAAAATGGTCGATTACGTGTTGGGGCAGCAGTCGGGGTGGGTGCTGATACCGAGGAGAGAGTGGTGCTGCTGGCACAGGCAGGAGTTGACATTGTAATAGTAGACACCGCTCATGGGCATTCGCAGGGTGTGCTGGACAGCGTTAAGTATATAAAGACTACCTTTCCGGAATTGCAGGTGGTGGGTGGTAATATTGCCACGGCTGCGGCAGCTCTGGATTTGGTCAAGGCGGGAGCTGATGGGGTCAAGGTGGGAATTGGACCGGGCTCGATCTGTACTACCCGGATGGTTGCCGGTGTTGGTATGCCACAGGTCACCGCGATTTACGATGTTGCTCAGGCGCTCAAGAAATCTGGCATCCCGCTGATCGCTGACGGTGGAATGCGCTATTCGGGCGACGTCACCAAAGCCATTGCGGCAGGCGCCAATTCAGTAATGGTAGGCAGTCTGTTGGCCGGCACCGATGAATCCCCGGGTGAGATCGAGCTGTACCAGGGCCGATCATACAAGGCGTATCGTGGTATGGGTTCGATCGGTGCGATGGAGCAGGGCTCCAAGGACAGATATTTCCAGGCTGATGAATCGGAAGTTGAGAAGCTGGTTCCCGAGGGTATCGAAGGCCGCGTTCCATACAAGGGCCCTGCGGTCCATATCATTCATCAGTTAATGGGAGGCTTGCGTTCAGGCATGGGCTATACCGGCAATGCTACCCTGGTCGAAATGCGTGAAAACTGTGAGTTTGTAAAGATCACTAATGCCGGGGTGGCGGAGTCTCATGTGCACGACGTGACGATTACCAAGGAAGCACCAAACTACCGTTCCTGAGGGCATGAAAGACCTCCACTCCGACAGAATCCTGATTCTGGATTTTGGCTCTCAGTACACCCAACTTATAGCGCGTCGCATACGCGAACTGGGGGTGTATTGCGAGATTTGGGCTTACGATAATACGCTACAACAGATTCAAGATTTCAGCGCCAAAGGAATCATATTATCGGGGGGGCCCTCCACCGTTACCGAAGACACCACGCCGCGCGCTCCGGATGGATTGTTTGAGCTGGGGATTCCGGTACTTGGCATTTGCTACGGACTGCAGTGCATGGCGTCGATGTTGGGTGGTGATGTGCAAAATTCTGAGCTGCGCGAATTTGGGCACGCGATTATCGAACCGTGTGAAGAAAACCGCTTGCTGTCTGAGGCTACACAGGACGTGTGGATGAGTCATGGGGATAAGGTCACGTCATTGCCGCAGGGCTTCAAGGTGATTGCAAAATCCGCCAATGCCCCGCTGTGTGCGATTGCGGATGAATCACGCGGGTTTTATGGCGTGCAATTTCATCCTGAGGTCACTCATACAGAGTTTGGTAAGGACATTCTGGCCCGCTTTGCGCATGATATTTGCAACTGCGGCAACGACTGGACAGCGAGTAATATTATTGACGATGCAGTGAAGCATGCGCGTCAGACAGTAGGTGACGATCACGTCATTCTGGGTTTATCAGGAGGAGTCGACTCATCTGTGGTCGCGGCATTGTTGCATGAGGCAATTGGTGATCAGCTCACCTGCATATTCGTTGACAATGGCCTTTTGCGTCTGCATGAAGGTGATCAGGTTATGCAGACATTTGCCGATAACATGGGTATCAAGGTTATTCGTGTTGATGCCGAGCAGCGCTTTCTACGTGAATTGGCCGGGGAAAATGATCCGGAAGCCAAACGCAAGATAATTGGCCGTGTTTTTATCGAAATATTTGAAGAGGAATCACGCAAGATTAGAGATGCAAAATGGCTGGCACAGGGCACTATTTATCCTGACGTTATTGAATCAGCTGCATCCAAGACCGGCAAGGCAGAAGTGATCAAGTCGCATCACAATGTTGGTGGATTGCCGGATGATATGCAGTTGCAATTGCTGGAGCCCCTGCGGGAACTGTTTAAAGATGAAGTGAGAAAATTAGGTCTGCAGTTGGGTTTGCCAGCAGAGATGATTCATCGTCATCCGTTTCCCGGTCCCGGACTGGGCGTGAGAATTCTAGGTGAAGTGAAAAAACAATATGCGGATTTGCTGCGACAGGCAGACGCCATTTACATGCAGGAACTGGAGGATACTGGCTGGTACGACAAAACAAGCCAGGCGTTTGCCGTTTTTCTACCGGTAAAATCAGTCGGTGTGGTTGGTGACAATCGCGCCTATGAGTACGTGATTGCCCTGCGCGCCGTTCAGACCATCGATTTTATGACCGCCACCTGGGCGCCTATTCCCTACGATGTGCTGGCCAATATCTCAAATCGGATAATTAATGAAGTTAGAGGCATTAGCCGGGTTACTTATGATATATCCGGCAAGCCACCGGCAACAATCGAGTGGGAATAAGTGACGGTTCAAAGCTCTTGCCCATACGGCACAGAGTCTTTCCTGAGCGCGAATAACTTAATTGATCAATCTAATTATTAGATTGAATCGATCAATCTAATTCATTTTACAGAACGAACAGAGTGCCTGATAATCCGCCACCGTTATAAATTAATCTCGCAGGAAATTATCATGCACAATGTAAGCCACGTACCAAATGTCGTTTTCAAAACCCGAGTA
>JAHHOC010000399.1 GCA_018677115.1 Arenicella sp.
GTACATAATCCATACCTATGACCCATTGGTAGCCAGGCGCATGCGCTTGCTCGCGACCAGCCAGGTTAAACGGTATGCCGTTGTCGCGGTCAGCATTGATATGCTCAAAACTCAGGTAGTTGTCAAAGCGCGTGTCCAGCAGGCCAAGGCTTACAAACAAATTAATACGGTCACTGCCGGACCAATTCAATTCGACTTCCAGCCCCGAGTTGCTGCCGCTACTGGCATTGTCAGTGAAATCGGCAAAGCTGCATGGGCATGGATCGCCGGCCTGGCCAGTGGCGATTGAAGTAACAAGTGATTGCTTGGTTTGAATGCTATCCCTGTCCTGATAAAACGCCACTGCCCGCAGTTGCAGGGCATCATCAAGAAACCCTGTTTTCATACCAATTTCATAGTTGACCATGCTTTCAGTCTCAAATTTCCTCTGCGCGCCAGTAATCGAGGCATCCAGGTTAAAACCGCCCGGCTTGTAGCCACGCGATATGAGGCCGTAGTAATAGGCACCATCGCTGGCGCGATACTCTAGCGCGATTCTGCCACCCCACAGGTTTTCATCAGGATTGGCCTGTGCACCGTTGTTGTCGATGTAATCCAGCGTCCGTTTCTCAACCCGCAGGCCGGTTGACAGCGACCACTGCGCAGCGAAGCTGACATCGACTTGCGAATAGAGCGCCGTATTGCGGGTATCTAGCTGGCTGCTGAAATCCGTGTCGGAAAATGTGTATACGCGTTGCAGGTCAATGGATTGATCGCGATGATAAAAACCCGCCACCCACGAAACACTACTATCACCCTCGCTGACCAGCCGCAGATCAATACTGCTGTTATCGTTCTCCCGCAGGTAGCTGTCTGTAGAAACGTAAAACCAATCGAAACCAAAAAGCTCGCTGTCGCACACGGTATTGTCACATATTGCTGGATGGCTCCAGTCTTCATCGTAACTGTACTCAAGGTCCGAGTTGGCTGTGCTGAGCGACGCTTCAAAGTCCATAGTTTCATTAATCTCGTAAGTCGCATTGAGTGAGGCTGCTATCGTGTCCTGGCTGTCGCGGCCCGGTTTATCGGAGTAGGTCTGGCGAGTGTTGTCCAGGCTGAAGGCGTCATAGCCATTATCGATATCAGCGATGAAAAGTGCCACATCAACTTGCAGGGCATCAGTAAGCTGGCTGCTGTAGCGCGCACGGGCGCTGGTTTCATTGATGTCGTTGGTGTCATCGCGCGCCAGCAATACGTTTTCAACGAAACCGTCATTCTGATAGTGATTAACCGCCAGTCGAAAAGCAGAAGATGAATCAATCGGGCCCGATAAAGTGCCACCCAGTTGAAGCCCGCCGTAATCTTCGGCGGCAATAGACACCTTGCTGTAAAAGTCTTGAGTCGGGTCATTGGAAACGATATTGATCAGGCCCGCCAGCGCATTGGCACCGTATAATGTGCCCTGCGGGCCGCGCAGTATTTCCACCTGTTTTACATCCAGCATGCTGGCAGCTGTCGCTATGCCGGTCAGGTCGATACCGTCAACTATTACACCCACCGAATTAATTATCGGTTCCTGAAATTCACTGCGCTCGCCGATACCGCGTATTTGTACAAAGCGACCACGCGAGGCACCGCTGGCATAATTGACGTTCGGTGCCAGGTTTAACAGGTCTTCCAGGTGTTGTGCCGAGCGGCGCTCAATTGCCAGTTGGTCCACCACGCTGACACTGTTCGGCGTTTCCATAACCGAGGCTTCGGATAGCTCGGCGGTGACTACGATTTCTGTCAGCGGTGCGGCTGCAAGGCTGCTGTTGCCGACTATCAGCGAGGCGAAAATTAGCAGGTTTCGGACATTGGTCATGCTGGTCTCTTTGCTTAATGTGTCAAAAAGACCCGGTAGGCGTGAATGGTGTAGAAAATCTCCCATCCCTACGCCGGTATTAACCGGATCAGGTTCTTGGGGTTCGGGATAATCCGTCTCAGGTGAACAGTCACCACCCCCTGGGTGCCTCTTGTTGAAGCAGGATGATTTTACCACATTGATGACGGCCATTTACCTATAATGCTGGCATGAATGAGTATGCCTTTTTGTTCGCCATCGCCGGGGTTCTGCTGGTCGGGGCAATGAGTCCGGGCCCGAGCTTTCTGGTGGTGGCCAGAAACTCGTTATCGCGCAGCCGGGCACATGGCGTGGCGACTGCTGTGGGCACCGGCCTCGGTGTTGCCATCTTTGCCGTTCTGGCAAGCTTTGGGGTGACTGCTCTCATCGAGCGGGTGCCTGATGCCTACCTGCTTTTCAAAATTTTTGGAGGGGTATACCTGCTGTATATTGCGCTACGGATTTTCCTTGCCGCCAAGCAACCGCTACTGGCGGAGGGCGAGTCATCGGCAAAAAAACTGAGCCTGTACAGTTCATTTTTCACCGGGCTGGTGACACAGGCGAGTAACCCTAAAACCGCACTGGTTATTGCCGGCATATTTGCTGCATTCGTGCCCGCCAGTCCTCCGGCTAACACTGTGTGGCTGGTTGCAGCGATCGCCTTTACGATAGATTTCAGCTGGTATGCGCTGGTTGCACTATTGTTGTCCGGCGGCCGGTCGAGAGGTGCCTACCAGCGTTGGAAGACAGTTTTTGACAGCACCGCAGCGATTTTTTTAGCAGCGGTTGGCATTAGACTGCTTTATCAATAGTGCCCTGAGTGCGCACACAATTGGAATCACATACACACTACTGCGGCCAGGCATTAGGTTGATAAAACTCAATGCGTTGCTTATACAGTTTGCACGGCGGTCGGCTGCTCAAAAATCGGCACGCAATCAGTGCCTGAAATGCCGCATGCCAGTAAATACCATGGCCATGCCGTGCTCGTCTGCGGCGGCAATCACTTCTTCGTCACGCATTGAACCGCCGGGTTGGATGACCGCCGAAATGCCGGCCTCAGCAGCATTGTCGATGCCATCACGGAACGGGAAAAAAGCATCCGATGCCATTACTGCATCTTTAACTTGCAACCCGGCATGTTCAGCTTTGATGCCGGCAATGCGTGCCGAGTTAATCCTGCTCATCTGACCCGCACCAACGCCGATGGTCATCTGGTTGGATGCGTAAATGATCGCGTTGGATTTTACAAACTTGGCAACTTTCCAGGCAAACTCCAGATCAGCCAGTTGCTGATTTGTGGGTTGCACCTGACTCACTACCTCGAGTTTTTCGGTTAATGGCAGGTCATTGTCCTGCAGCAACAAACCTCCGGTAACTCTCTTGTATTCCAGCAGGTTATGGGAATTTTCCGTCCAGTAACCGCATTGCAACAGCCGCACATTCTTTTTTTCCTGCACTGCGGTTTTTGCACCTTCACTCACATGCGGCGCAATGATCACCTCAACGAATTGCTGTTCAACAATCAAAGCTGCGGTGTCAGCATCGAGTTCCTGGTTAAATGCAATAATCCCGCCAAATGCCGACTCCGGATCGGTTGAGAAGGCTTTCTCATATGCCTCTCGCAAAGATGCGGCAACTGCCACACCACACGGGTTGGCGTGCTTGACAATCACGCAGGCCGGAGCGCCATCAAATTGTTTCACGCACTCTAGAGCCGCGTCGGTGTCTGCAATGTTGTTGTATGACAACTCCTTGCCCTGAATCTGGGTGGCCGAAGCGATGCCGACTGGCGGTGAGTCTTCAACGTAAAATGCTGCTCGTTGATGCGGGTTTTCACCATAACGCATGGTCTGACGGTGCTCGAATTGCACATTGAACGTGCTGGCAAAATCTTTCTTGCTGCCGTCTTCTGCCAGCAGTCCCAGATGATTGGCAATGGCACCGTCATATTGTGCGGTGTGCTCGAAAGCCTTGGTCGCCAGACGAAATCGCGTCTGGTAAGGAATCCCGTCGCTGTTAATCTCGTCAAGCAAGGATTGATAATCGGCGGTGTCGACTACTATAGCAACGTCTCTGTGATTTTTTGCGGCCGAACGCACCATGGCAGGCCCACCGATATCGATATTTTCGATGGCAGTTGGCAGGTCGCAGTCAGGATCAGCGACAGTTTGCTGAAACGGATACAGATTAACTACCACCATGTCTATCTGGTCAATTCCATGTGCTTGCATAACTGCATCATCAGTGACCCGCCGGCCCAGAATTCCGCCATGTACCTTGGGGTGTAATGTCTTGACCCGTCCATCCATCATTTCCGGAAAACCGGTGTAGGAAGACACCTCGGTCACTTCAATGCCCTCGGCGCTTAGCAACGCTGCTGTGCCCCCGGTGGACAGGATGTGAACTCCATTTGCTTCTAACCCGCGGGCAAATTCCACAATACCGGATTTGTCTGACACACTGATTAATGCCCGCAGCGGCTTCAAGTTGGACTTTGCCATCGTATTACTGGTCTCGAATTGTTAAATAGATCGCGATTAATGGTTCTGTAAATCAGCTTAACCCATAGGTTTTAAGCTTTTTTCGCAAGGTGTTGCGATTGATGCCGAGCATTTCTGCAGCGCGGGTCTGATTGCCCTCTACGCGGTCCATAACGACTTCCAAAAATGGTTTCTCCACTTCAGCAATAAAGAAACTGTGTAAATTTTTCGGCTGCAGACCTTTCAAATCATCGAAATACTGTTGCATTGATTGAGTCACACAGACAGCAAGTGGGTCTTTCTTCTTCATGGATACTGTTTTGGTTGTTATTTTTTTACGCGGCCAAGGCCGAATTGGTAGTTAGATTGTGGGATAAAAATTGTTGCAGCAGGGACAGTTGTTGAAACGGATCCTCGGTGGTGGTTAGCTCGGCTCGCTGCAGCGCATCCATGGGTTGTTCCCAGTGCTGCAAATACCATTTTATGTGTTTACGCGCCAGTTTGACCCCCAGCCGGTTGCCATAGAAGCGGTGTACTTCCTGCAGGTGTGCCAATATCGTAGTGGCGCGCGCTGCAGCGTTCGGCTTGGCGAGGTGTTTTCCGTCATTGAGATATGCGGCAATCTGCGCGAATAACCATGGTCGGCCCTGCGCAGCGCGACCCACCATCACCGCATCAGCATTGGTATATTGCATCACCTGCAGGGCCTTTTCAGGGCTATCGATATCTCCATTGGCCACTACAGGAATGCTCACCGCATTTTTAATCTGCGCAATGGTGTCGTACTCGATCTCGCCGACAAAACGGCATTGACGGGTGCGGCCATGCACGGTAATCGCCTGCACTCCGGCATCTTCGGCAATAGTGGCAATACGAACACCATTACGATTTTGTGGATTCGTACCGGTGCGTATCTTTACTGTCACCGGCACATCTACCGCTGCCACGGTTGTTTTCAGTATCTGTTCAACCAGCGGCTCGTTTTCCAGCAATGCTGAGCCGGCAGCTTTCTTGCAGACTTTTTTGGCCGGGCAGCCCATGTTGATATCGATAATCTGCGCGCCCTTTTCAACATTGTATCTGGCCGCCGCTGCCAAATTCTCAGGGTCGGTGCCGACGATTTGAACAACAACCGGTTCAGGTTCACCGGACAGATCAGAGCGGAACAGGGTCTTGGCGGAATGACGTAAATCAGCGCGACTGGTGACCATTTCTGAAACCACCATGCCGGCCCCATGCTCACGGCAGACATGTCGATAAGGTTTATCGCTGACGCCGGCCATCGGGGCGGCTATAACAGGGTTGGCTATTTGGTAGGAACCGATTTTCATAGCCTTGTGTTGAATTAGAGCTCCGTTATCTGGATGTGCGGGATCAGGACGGCAAATGATACCGATGAGCGGTCGGCTGGTAAAGAAGTGATCAATAATTTCCAGCAAAAATGCACGGTTTTAGTCCACGCCGGATAAAACCGTACGGAGTGATGGCCGTATTTACTTATCCAGCAATTTGAGTTCGTAACCGGTCACCTGTTCCGGAAAGGTCAGCAGCTCAATAGTCACTGGTTTTAATTCGCGCGGGCCGATCTTATTCAACGTGTCATTTTTGTATATGTAGTCTTCAGGCATAAGTGCCCGGCGCGCAACCAATTGGCCGTTTCGATCGGTCAAAGACAGTTCCAACCATGGTAACGGCTGCGATATATCAGAGCGGTTGGCGATATTGACTTTAAGCAGAGTCGTCGAAGATCGGGTCGGATGAGGACTGGTTCGCGCTGACACCAGTTCCAGCCCCGGCAGATCGCGCCGGACCGGAAGTTCAGTGTCGAACCGTTTGCTCAATTGGGTTTCCAGTGGCTTGATCACCGGTTCGGCAAGCCTTATCAGTTTTTCCGGAATTTGCATATTGGCTGAAATCGGCAATGCCTGACGCAACCAGAGCTGGTAGACAAGCGCCGCGCCAAGCAACAATACGATTAACAGCAGTAGCGGAATACCTACCCAGCTGCGCCATTGGCTGCGTTTGGACGGTTCACGGAATATTGAATCCTCAGGTTCCTCATGCATTTGCTCCTGGTCTGGCAACTCACCCTCGGCGGTGGACAGTAGCTTGTCATCTATCAGCTGGTCGACCTCGTCAACCTGTTCAATTAAGGCATCTGATTGTTTATCTTGTTGTGGCTCCTCAATCTTCAGCTCAGTGGCTTCGGGTTCAGTGGCTTCAGGTTCGGGGTGTTCGGGTTCAGGTGGTTCGGCCTCCAGTGGGTCCGTGCCGGTTGCCGGGTGACGATCAAAGTCAGATTCAGCAACAGTGGGTGGGCCGGTTTCCTGCGATGAGAATGGGTAGCCCTTTAATTCGTATTCAACAGAATCTTCATCATCAAAGCTGGCGGGACCTTCATCGTCATCCATATCAATGCTCAGTTCTGATTGGATGTTACCCTCTACATTGAAATCGTACTCTGCCTCACGAGCTTCGCGGCTGACAATCTCGTCGAGCGAAGGAACATCTTCGTGCTGCGGCTTTGAGATGGGCTCAATCGACAGATCTTCAGGATCCAATTGCGCGGCCTCTTGCTCTTCCATTAATACTGCTGAAAACCGTTCATGGCAGGTCCCGCAGCGGACATTGCCCTGCGTTTCCCGATATTGCCTGTCACTTATCTTATAGACAGTAAAACAGTGTGGACATTGTGTGGTTGCCACCAGTTCCTCGTTAGTTATCAGACCTATGTGAGCCAATCAGCAAACACCATTGGTCCTCGGCCATCTGCTTAAATTTCACGGTGTCTGCAAAGGCTTGTTCGACTTGCCCGGCTTGCTTGCTGAGAATCCCCGTTAGCAGCAATGTGCCACCTGGTGCTAAATGTAGCAGCAATTTATCACGGAGTTCAATAATAACTTCCGCCAATATATTGGCAATTACCAGCTGGTATTCTCCGTCTGGCAATTTTGCCGGCAGGTAGGCTTGCATTGACTCCTCAAAATGATTGCGACGTGCATTTTCCATGCATGCACTGACGGCCAGTGGATCGATATCAACTGCGCCAGCGCTTTCAGCGCCAGATAGCAATGCGGCAATCGCCAATATGCCTGAACCGCTGCCATAGTCGAGTACCCGCTGCCCGCTCAGGTTCTGTTCAGCAAGCCAGTTCAGGCATAAGCGCGTAGTGGCGTGCGTGCCGGTGCCGAATGCCAATCCGGGATCGAGCACTATATTCCTTGCCTCCGGTGCTTCGGGTTTGCACCAGCTCGGGCAAACCCAGAGGTTGCTGCCCACTTTGACTGGCGTAAACGAACTTA
Organism: Arenicella sp.; assembly: GCA_018677115.1. Lineage (GTDB taxonomy): Bacteria > Pseudomonadota > Gammaproteobacteria > Arenicellales > Arenicellaceae > Arenicella. Next base: position 7,647 of record JAHHOC010000399.1, read on the forward strand.
GCCAAACCCGCTCCCAGTTCTGGTCTTCGAGTTTTGCCACGGATACTGGTATCTCTACAGGAGAGCCGTTGGCATTGTCACCCTGTTTTGTCTGCACATATTCGACTACTGATGCGATGTCGACCTGTGGCCGAAACAACCCGGTAACTTTGACTTTTTTCCAATCAGGAGTTCCCGGGAAAGCCACTTCGTAAAATTCATCTTCGCCTGCATTCTCGCTAGTAACCGACAATGCTGAGCATTCCTCCAGTAATTCAGTCAATGCCTCGACCAGCTCAGCATCAACTACCCAGGTTGCCTGGATCCAGCTCATAAGCTCAGCGGGTTCTAAAGATGACGCTCAACCCACTCAATAATCTGCTGCTCATTGATGCGCCCCAGAACCTGGTCCAGAACCAGTCCGTTGCGGTCCAGCAGCAGTGAATAGGGCAGCAATCCCTGTGGGTTGCCGGTGTTCTCCATCAACTGCATACCGGTTGTTTCTGCATACAGTATTGGATAGGTGATGCCCATCGAGTCAAGCATTTCCCGGGTCTTGTCCGGTGAGTCAATTGCGATGCCGACAACGGTAAAGCCACGCGATTGGTCGCGTCGGTACATGGCTTCAAAGACGGGCATTTCTTCCCGGCATGGCGCACACCAGCTGGCCCAGAAGTTGACCAGTGTGAGTTCACCCAGGTAGGCGGCAACCGTACCATTGCCGGCCTCGTCGATAAGTCTCGCCGTCAATAAACTTTGCGTATCAGGCCGATCATCGACGCGAGCAGAATTGGTGATGATGCCAACTGCAAAAGCGACCAGCGCGATCATGCCAAACAATACCCAGGTCTTGTTGCTCATTCGGGAACCTGACTGCGTCGGACAAGTTGCAGGAATTCGGGTTCGGCTATATAGCCGTACTGCCGCAGGTCGATCCGCTCCTCGCCGTCGGCTTTGATAAACAAAGTCGCTGGCGGACCAAAAACATCGAAATAACGTTTTACCTCTTCGCTGACTGTTGAAGTGTCGGTTACATCTATCTCTATCAGTTGCCAGTTTTGCAGAGCTGCAGCCACCTCTGGCTGGCGATATGTGGTGCGTTGCATGCGTTTGCAATCGAGGCACCAATCAGCATAAAAATCGACCATTGCTGGCCTGTTCTGCGCTTTAGCTCCGGCTAATAAGCGTTTTGCTTCGTCAACTGAAGTGACTTTTTGAAACGGCAACACAGGCGTTCGATTGGAACCAGTCGAACTGCCCAATGAATCCAGTGGCCGTAAAATATCGGCTCCGCCGGTGGCTCCGCCAACCAGGGCCATACCGCCCCAGATCATAAGTGCAATGGCTACTGCTTTGGTCGAGCTGTTGATCATCGGGGATTCAATCGGTGCCGCCAGCTGCCAGCAATACAACCCTGCCACCATCAGCAAGGCTGCCCACAGCAACAAGCTGGGCACTTGCGGCAGGGTACTGGCCAGGTAAATCGCCACTCCCAATATCATGAATCCAAAAACAACCTGAATTTGTTGCATCCATGGGCCGCTGCGCGGCAATATCCAGCCGGCACCAAAACCAAACAGGATCAGCAGCAGGCCCATTCCGAGTGCCATGCTGCCCATAATCGCAGCACCCAGCACGGGATCAGCCTGGGCGATGGCAGCCCCCAGCGTCACTATCAGGATTGGCGAAACACAGGCACCAACCACCAGCGCAGAAATCAACCCCAGCATGAAGCTGGAGGTGGCGGCAGGTAGCGACGAGGGCTGGCTGCCGGTCAGCTTTGCCTGCAAAGAGCCCGGCAGTTCGATCCTGAACCAGCCAAACAAGGAACCAGCCAGTAACACTAGCAGGGTGCAGATAAACCCGATGACCCACGGATTTTGAAAGTGAGCCTGCAACTGGGTGCCGGCGGCACCCGCCACCCAGCCGGCAATCAGGTAGGTGACCACAGTGCCAGCCACATAGCAGCATGCCAGCCAGCCGGAGCGTAATTTCCCAGGGTGGTGCTGGCGGGCGATGACACCGGCCAGAATTGGGATCATCGGCAGCACACAGGGCGTAAAGCTGAGCAGAATGCCGGCCAAAAAGGCCGTCAGCATATACCTTGCAAGGCTCTTTTTCTCGTTATCGGGTTGCGCTGTAACCGGGTTCTGGCTTTGTTTAGTTTGCGAGTCGCCGCTATCCACTGAAACAGTTAAGGTGCGGCTGATTGGTGGATAACATACTCCTACAGGCTTGTTGCAGCCTTGGCCCTTGACTATCAAATCAATTTTGTTGGCCGATAAGCCTGCCCTGTCTACAGCAGCCACCAGTTCGGCATTATAAAAATACACCTCGACCTCCCCAAATTCCGGATCGTCCTCGATCACTCCCTGGGGAAAATTGATTGCGCCTAATTCAACTGCGTCGCTTGCCGGCTCGATGGCAAATTGCTGGCGGTACATGTAATAGTCGTTGGCAATCGACCAATACACATGCAGGTTGTTGCCGATCACGTCCGCAGTCACCTGGAACGCTTCATGCTCAGGCAGCAATTGTGGTTTCTTGGCCGCAAAGAACTGAGCATGCGCAGGCCAGCACAGCAGGACGGAACCCATGATCATCCAGATGCCGGCTAATTGGCCTATTCTTTTAAGCAAAACAGTTCTCATTCTCGTAACAGACTTGCAAACTAGTGAGGGTTATAATTCATGACCGCACAAAACACCAAGTCATTTGGACCAGTAGTTTACTTTAGGGTGTGATTGAGCAATGTGATATTGTGCCACCAATTTTATGGGTGGCCTATCTTCGGCAGCCAATACTGGTGTAAATTCTCCATTCGCAAAACAATGAATCAGAGATTGTTAAATATAGAAGGCGTGATAAATTTCCGCGATCTGGGCGGTTATCATACTGTCGATGGTTATAACCTGAAATGGGGGCAGGTTTTCAGATCCGCACAACTGGATCGAATGACCGAGCAAGGAGTCAGGGACATGGCGTCTCTGGGAATCCGTACCGTGGTCGATTTGCGATTCTCTGACGAAACCTCCAGATATCCCACAATGGTTGCTGCGGTACCCGATGCAGAGATTCTGTCCTGGCACGATGAACGTGAGCTTGAACAGGAGTCGGATGCAAATGCCCGCTCAGAGGCAATGCAGCGCAGTTGGCGAGACAGCCTGCATAGCAATGACCCCGAACAGGTGCGTGAAGCCATGCGTATCAACTACCCTAAAAAACTTTATTCGCACCGGGCCATTTACCGCAAAATGCTGCTGCGTCTCGCGGAGGGGGCAACGCCGCTGGTATTTCACTGTGCTGCCGGCAAGGACCGCACTGGTGTTGCTGCCGCGCTGATTCTGTCACTGCTCGGAGTTTCGCGGGATCAAATCGTAGAAGACTATTTGCTCACTCAACCGCAAATCGAAAATTTAATGGATGCGTGGCTGACCGGTGGAGCCACCGGAGCCGCTGAGCAGGAAGATTTCCAGAGAGGTCTGGCACGCCATTCACGTCCAGTGGTGCAGCCAATTTTCGACGCTGATGTAAACTATATAACTACCTTATTGGACTATGTTGAAAATACATACCAGGGTTTCAGGCATTATGCCGAACAGCAACTTGAACTGACCCCGCAACAACTTGATGCACTTGCACATCAATTACTCGAGTAGTCTTTCTTCAAACCACTCTTTTATCTGGCAATGATTTCGGTGAGAGCATCGAATAAGCGCTGCATTTGCTGATCGGTGCCTATGCTGATGCGTATATAATCGTTGATCCGCGGTGCATCGAAGTGACGTACGATTATATTGTAGGTTCTTAGTGCCGCGAACAGTTCGACGGCCGGCACGTCTTTGTGTTTACACAACAGAAAATTGGCTGCCGAGGGCAGCACATCGAAGTTCAAGTCTTGCAGATTTTTAATCGATGCCTCACGCGTAGTGATGACCCGGTTTCTGGTCTCAGCATAGTATTCAATATCCTCATAGGCAGCGATGGCTCCAGCCAGCGCCAGGTTGTCCAGCGCATAGGGGTGAAAACTGTTCTTCACTCTCTCCAGACCGGCGATCAGGTCGGTATCACCAAAGGCAAAACCGACTCTGAGTCCGGCCAGCGAATGGGACTTTGACAAGGTCTGTACCACCAGCAGATTAGGGTATTTATCAATCAGCTTAATGGCGGACTGGTCGGAGAAATCGGCATAGGCTTCATCAACCACCAGCACCGAATTGGCATGCAGCTGCAGCAATTCCTCAATGTCGGCCGTCCTTAGCGCCATGCCGGTCGGGGCGTTAGGGTTGGCAAAAATAATGCCTCCGTTGTCCTGCTTAAAGTCAGCGATGGCAATGGAGAAATCCCCGCGCAGGGGTACAGTACGGTAATCGATATCAAACAGCCTGCACCACACCGGGTAGAAGCTGTAGGTAATGTCGGGGAACAGCAACGGTCTGTCATGTTTCAGTAGGGCGCGGAATGTGTGGGCCAGCACTTCGTCGGAGCTATTGCCTAAAAACACCTGTCCGGGTTGCAGCCCATGGAACGATGCAACAGTCTGTTTCAACAATTGTCCTTTTGGATCAGGGTATTTGCGCAGCCCCTCATTGGCTGCAGCATGGATAGCCGCCAGAACTTTCGGCGAAGGTTCATAGGGATTTTCGTTGGTGTTCAGCTTCACCATATCATCCATTTGCGGTTGTTCGCCGGGTACGTAAGGTACTAGCGAATGAACACTTTCGGTCCAGTATCGGCTCATGCTGCGGGTGTGTCACAAATGTGTTGAAAACGGCGATCAATATTACCATTAACTGCGCACGTTTAGCCGCGCTTTAGCTTTTGCGCATTGTGTAACAATTTATTACCAGCGCCGTCATGGAAAGTTGCTAGACTCTAGCTTTAGCCCACAGGAGCGAGAATGTCGATAATACCGAAATCTATTCACTTGCCGCTGATCGCAGTGGTCTGGCTCAGCCTGTTTCATTCAAGTCATGCACAGGTCTTTGGCAACAACCCCGCCGCCAACGTGTCCTTAATGTATGTCAGCGTATATGAAGACTGTGGTTACAGGGGCGCTGGCCGAAATCTACCGGTGGGCGACTACCAGGATATGCGGGCTATCCAGATGGCTAATGACAGCCTGTCTTCCATGCGAATCCCGGCGGGCCTGCAGGTGTCGGTGTACCAGGACGATCGGTTCGGCGGATTCTCAACCAGTTTCAGAGAGGATATAGAGTGCCTGGATTCGGGCTGGAATAATCAGATCAGCTCCTTGCGGGTCAATACTACTACCGCCAGCAAGCAAAGCGATGCCGGCTACTACACAGCTGCCGGGGTTGACGGTACCAGTGTTGCGCGTGTGGAATTTGCCGAAACCGTGCTGGAGAAAATACGTGACGATCAATGGCGCCTGGTCAGCCGGGCCGGGCAGTCGGTTGACTTTCGTCAACTCGACGCTAATGAGTATGCTATTTATCTGCAGAGTAACCGTGATGGCCAACGTTTGCGCGTTGACTTTTTCACTGGTGATGTCACCATTTTAGCGCGCAACGGGCAGCAGGCCAGCTACCCGATGGACCGCGCCCTGCGAGTCGACCAGTCTTACCGGCCGCCAGTGACCACCCGCGCCAAGCCCCTGCAGGCGGAATCGCAGCGCGGCATCGTCAGGGGTTCGTGCTTCGAGTACAGCGCTGTTGCCTCGGGTGGTGACGCTGGACTGCGTTTTAATGTTGGCCAGCAGACCTTTCATCGTTTTGCCAGCAAGCCTTACCGTGGCCGCCTTTGTCATCAGGGCGAACTGGTGATGGAGATTAACAAAACTATGCCCGCTGCACTGGTAACCATAAGTATTCAGGGAGTGGACTACACTTTTGCCGCCAGTGAGCCGCACGATGAATTGCGCAATAACTGGTACCGTAAAAGGGTAAGCCTGACAGTGCGCCCC
>JAHHOC010000408.1 GCA_018677115.1 Arenicella sp.
GCGCATGACAATGCTGGTGGCCACTGCGTTCTCGGTGAACATCAGGTTTGGCACATAAGCGGCTAAATCTTCCAGGTTATTCATCCCCGCCTGTTCGATTTTTCCACCGTCAAGAGTGGAAATCGATATAGGGACATCTTGCAGGCTTTGGGCCCGTTTCTGCGCGGTGACGACGATTTCTTCAAGCTGAGCCGCGTGCGCACCGCTAAATCCGACGGCGGCGGCAATGGCGACAGCCAGCCCGCGATAGTTATGAAATGTTCTCTTATTCATTTTATCCTCTTGCTTTCTAATGATGGATTAACCGCATATAGACATATTTTCAAGGCCTTATCGCGGCACCTTCTTACCTTTTAGCAGGTAGATTTCTAAATAATAGCGCGCCTTCAATTGATCGTATAGTGCTATTTTACTGTTGAGTCGACATGGCGAAGGCGATTTTAAGGTAATTGAGGGCTATTTTAACGTTGCTCTATAGGCTCGACCTGACGGTGACCGGGCCCAGTATATTCGGCCGAGGGTCTGATAATGCGGTTATTGGCACGCTGCTCGAAGGCGTGTGCTGCCCAGCCGGTGACCCTTGACATGACAAAGATTGGTGTGAACAACTCTGTCGGAATGCCCATAAAGTGATAAGCCGAGGCATGAAAGAAATCGGCATTGCAGAACATGCCTTTTTCGCGCTTCATCACTGCCTCGCAGCGTTCTGACACCGCATAGAGCACGTCGTCGCCAACTTCTTCTGATAACCGCTTTGACCATTTTCTTATAATTGCGTTGCGAGGGTCGCGTTCCTTATAGACTGCATGACCGAAGCCCATGATCAGCTCTTTATCAGCCAGCTTCTGCAGGATGCCAGCTTCAGCCTCATCCGCTGAATTCCACTGTGCAATCATTGCCATAGCCGCTTCATTGGCGCCGCCATGTAATGGGCCTCGCAGGGTGCCAATGGCGCCGGTGATCACAGAGTGAATGTCTGTCAGCGTGGAGGCGGCGACCCGGCCGTTAAATGTGGAGGCGTTAAATTCGTGTTCTGCATAGAGAATCAGGGATACATTCATTACCTGTTCGTGCAGTTCACTGGGAGCCTTGCCGTGCAACATATGCAGAAAATGGCCACCGATAGTTTCGGCACCGGTATTGGTATCGACACGCACGCCATCATGCGCAAAGCGGTACCAATACACCACAATCGCCGGCAGCAGAGCCAATATTCGATCTACCTTGTCCTGCTGTTGTGAAAAATCAGTCTCCTGCTCGAGGTTGCCGAGCAGGGAAACGCCGGTGCGCATCACGTCCATCGGATGTGCTTGCGCGGGAATTAACTCCAGGCCGGCTTTGAGTGCGGCGGGTAGTTCGCGCAACCCAAGCAATTTCTGCCGATAGGCGTTGAGCTCTGTCTGAGTCGGCAAATGGCCCTTAAGTATCAAATGTGCGACCTCTTCAAAAATGCAGTTTTCGGCCAGGTCATCCACATCGTAACCGCGATAGCTCAGGCCGGTACCCTGGGTTCCCACAGTACATAATGAAGTTTGACCAGCTACCTGGCCACGCAGGCCTGCGCCTGAAAGTTTGTCTTCTTTACTCATTTTTTTCTCGAATATAGTTCCTAGTTAGTTCCTAGTTAGTGCCTGTTACAGGTTTTTCCCTGCGGAGAACAAATTATCCAGCGTCTCCTCATAATCGTGATAATTCAGGTAATCGTAAAGTTCGGCACGGGTTTGCATATGCTCCACCATGCCTTTCTGGTGTCCCTTTTCCAGCACATCACGATACACCATTTCAGCCGCCTTGTTCATCGCCCGGGTGGCGGTAAGCGGGTATAAAATCATATCGACGCCGGCACCCGCCAGTTCTTCCTTTTCGAACAGGGGAGACATGCCGAATTCAGTCATATTGGCCAGTAAAGGCGCATCAATTGCATCATCGTAGGCTTTGTATTCATCCAGCGATGCCATGGCTTCAGCGAATATTCCGTCGGCACCGGCATCAATATAGTCGGCAGCACGATCAATCGACGCCTGCAGGCCTTCAATCGCATAAGAATCGGTGCGGGCCATAATAAAAAAATCGTTATCGGTTCTGGCATCAACTGCGGCCTTGATGCGATCGACCATTTCCTGACTGGAAACAATTTCCTTATTCGGTCTGTGACCGCAGCGTTTCTGCGCCACCTGGTCTTCCATGTGCACCGCTGCGACGCCGGCCCGGATTGATTCCTTTATGGTGCGCGCAATATTAAACGCGCCTCCCCAGCCAGTATCAATATCGATCAACAGTGGAGTATCGACTGCTGCTGTGATGCGGCGTGCATCCTCCAGTACATCGTTCATGCTGGTCATGCCAAGATCCGGCAACCCGAAGGAGGCATTGGCGCAGGCACCACCGGATATGTAAATTGCCTGATGCCCGATCTTGCTTGCCATCAAGGCTGTATAGGCATTAATTGTGCCTACGATCTGTAGCGGGAGACTGTTGTCCAGCGCCACGCGAAAACGGTGGCCAGCAGATTTATTGCTCATTTACTTCCTCTTTTGACATAAATGCCCGAATTGATTCCCTGGCTCGCACAATGTGATGCCGCATAAGCATCTCGGCCAACGGCGCGTCACGTTGTTCGATCGCATAGATCAGTTGCTCGTGCTCGATCAACGCACGGCTGGAGCGGGACTCGATTCTACTGGTCTGGTAGCGGAACATGCGTATCAGGTGGTAAAGCTCGTTACACAACTGGTTCACCAGCATCTGGTTTCTGCTGCCCACAATGATTTGATAGTGAAAGTCATAGTCGCCCTCGGCGTGCAGATATTCGCCTGCATTGTCCGCATAATGCCGACGGTGCACTTCAACCAATTCCTTCAGGCCATCAATGTCTGCGTCAGACATCCGTACCGCCGCGAGTGCAGCGGCC
>JAHHOC010000422.1 GCA_018677115.1 Arenicella sp.
CTACAGTGCTGGTTACTTCGCTGATATCGGTCGGCGGCGATTTGTTTGAGAGCAAGATGAAGCGTCATGCTGGACTAAAGGACAGCAGCAATCTTCTTCCCGGCCATGGCGGACTTTTAGACCGGATTGACAGTCTCATTGCTGCGGCGCCGTTCTTTATGCTTGGCTTATTGATACTTGGTTTCGCGCACTAGATTGCAGGCCAGGCCGTTTTATGCAGCGTATTGCTATATTAGGTTCCACCGGTTCAGTCGGGCAGAGCACCCTGGAAGTGATTGCTGCGCATCCGGGCAAATTCACCGTCGGGACACTTACAGCTAATGCAAATGTCGCCAGCATGCTCGAGCAATGTATTCGTCACCGGCCACAAACGGTGGTTATGGTGGAGAGTGCTGCAGCCGAGAAACTACAGCATCAATTAAGCCAACTGGGGCACACTGACATCGCCGTGAAGTCGGGTTCTGAAGCGGTTTGTGAAGTAGTAGAGGAAAAAGCAATCGATTGTGTGATGGCCGCCATTGTCGGGGCGGCGGGGTTATTGCCTACATTACGAGCCGTGCAGGCTGCTAAGCGGGTATTGATTGCTAATAAGGAACCGTTGGTGATGACCGGGCACATGTTCATGCAAGAGGCACGAAAATCGAAAGCATTGATACTCCCGATTGACAGTGAGCATAACGCAATTTTCCAGTGCCTGCCTGGTGACGGAACAACACGTGGCGTGCGTAAGCTGCAGCTGACAGCTTCAGGTGGACCGTTTCGTGGCCGCGCATGGCAGGATTTACGACAAGTTACACCGGATCAGGCCTGCGCACATCCGAACTGGAACATGGGTAAAAAGATCTCGGTAGATTCAGCTACCATGATGAATAAGGGGCTGGAGCTGATTGAAGCGGCCGCGTTGTTCAACATTCCGCAACAACTGATTGATATAGTGATTCATCCTCAGAGTGTCGTGCATTCGTTGGTGGAGTATGAAGATGGATCTTTTCTTGCGCAGATGGGTGCCCCCGATATGCGGATTCCTATTGCCCATGCTTTAGCGTGGCCAGAGCGTATTGAATCCGGAGCAGTATCAATGGATATATGCACCATCGCACGGCTGGATTTCGAACCGCCGGATATGTCCAATTTGCCGTGTTTGCAATTGGCGCGTCAGGCGGCCGAGTCCGGGGCTGCCGCGCCGGTAATTTTAAACGCGGCCAACGAGGCGGCGGTGGAGGCTTTTCTGTCCCTGCAACTACCATTTACACAAATCCCTGAGGTGATTGAATTTGCCCTGAGCAATGGGCCCGCCACCGCTCCACAGTGTATTGACGATGTATTACAGATTGACCATGAAGCCAGGCTACTGGCAGAGCGGGCGATAAACTCGGCCCGACAGTAATTGATGCAGTGGTGAAATAGTGGCGTTTATCTATAGTTTGCTTGGTTTTTTGTTAGCCATCGGAGTGTTGGTAGCGGTGCACGAATACGGCCATTTCTGGGTTGCTCGCAAACTTGGCGTGAAAGTATTGCGCTATTCAATCGGGTTCGGCAAACCGTTATGGACAAAAACTGCTGGTGCAGATCAGACCGAATATGTCATCGCAGCAATTCCGTTGGGTGGTTATGTAAAGATGCTGGGTGAGGGGAGTTCCGCCGACGCCGTTGATCCCGCTGAAAGCCATCGCGCGTTTGACAATCAGGCGTTATGGAAGCGGACTCTTATTGTGGCAGCCGGACCGGGAATTAACTTTGTTTTCGCAATCGTGTTGTTCTGGATGCTCGGCATGATGTCCAAACAGGCGCTGGTGCCAGTTTTAGGCCCGCTACCTGAAAATTCAGTGATGGCGCAAAAGGGCGCAACTCCAGGCACCCGAATATTGAGTGTCGATGGAAAGAAGCTGCAATATTTTGGCCAGCATGACCTGTATATATTCAATCAGGTGCTGCGTGGAAAGGACATTGAAGTTGAACTTCGAGAGACCGGCATGGCCGCTAAAAAGGTGCAATTGCCGGTAGGAGATATACCGATTTACGATATCAATCCTACGGTGGTTAGCAGGACTCTGGGAATGTTCCCTATTCTACCCGAAATCACCACCCAGCTTGATCGTGTGCTTGAACAATCCCCAGCCGCAACCGCTGGTTTGCAGGCTGGTGACCAGATTATTGCGATTGATGATGTGCCGATTAATTCGTGGGATGAACTGGTGTCAGCCATCAGCGGTGCACCAGAACAGACGCTGGATTTAAGGGTTTTGCGAGGCAATCAGGTTTTCACAGTGACCGCCACACCTGATGCGGTAGGTGAGGGAGAGGCGCGCATCGGGCGGTTGGGCATTGGTCCGCGGGTTAAACCTCATGCGCAGGAAAATTTGTTGGTCATGAGCAGAAATCCGCTCGAGGCAATCGGTTATGGGGTGGAGCAGACCTGGTTATTGTCATCAGTGACACTTCGCATGTTGTGGAAGATGGTGACACTTCAGGTATCTCATAAGAACATCAGTGGACCGATTACGATTGCCGAAGTCACCGGGCGAGCGCTGCAGGTCGGACTCGATTACTACCTGTATATATTGGCCGTAATAAGCATTAGCCTGGGAGTTATGAACCTGTTGCCGATCCCTATGCTGGACGGTGGTCACTTGTTGATGTACGCGATTGAGTTTGTAGCAGGCTCTGACGTGGCAAATAAGGCCTATGCGGTAGGCCAGCAGCTCGGTATATTTTTACTCTTATGTCTCATGAGCCTGGCTTTTTATAATGATATTTTTAGATTATTGAATTAGAATCAGGCGCAGTTGTCAGGTAATCCGATCCATTGCGGCGGTAGCAAAATTGTAATGTGTTTGCGGCGCTCAGGCATATATTTGCGATTGTTTGTTTGCGGCTGGTAATTGGTAACCTGAGCGGAGTTCCAAAGAAGCCGGTATTCCTTATTGCAGTGGAATTATTTGCTGCGAAACCCGGTAATGAAACAGCTCCAGGTGGCTGGGCGCAACATTTGAAATAACAACGAAAGCTATTCCGTTTTATAACGCGAGGAACCTATGATTAGAAAACTATGCTTTATCATAATGGTGTATTGCCTGTCGCAAGTTGCGTTGGCTCAACAGTCATTTTTGGTATCGGATGTGCGAGTCAAAGGTTTGCAAAGAATTTCTGCGGGCGCAATTTTCAACTATTTGCCGATTAAAGTGGGCGACACATTTGATCCCGCAACTTCGTCCGATCTTATTCGCCAGCTGTACAAGACAGGTTTTTTCAAGGATATCCAGCTTACCACCGAGGGCACGGCGATTTTGCTCACAGTGGTAGAGTACCCATCGATATCCAGTATCGAGTTTGCCGGCAATAAATTGATCAAGGAAGAATCATTGCGGGAAGCGCTTTCCAGCAATGACTTTGTCGAAGGCCGTGTTTTTAAGCCAAATGTATTGGATCAGGTAAAGCAGGAGCTAAAACGGCAGTATTTAAATCAAGGTAAATACAATGCCCAGGTTGGCACCGAAGTGACTGAATTACCGCGTAACCGGGTAAAGGTCAAGGTGCACGTCAAGGAAGGGCCCACAGCAACGATAAAAAAAATCAATATCATTGGTAATAACTATTTCAACGACAAGGAATTGCTGGACGAGTTTGAATCAACCGATAGAGTGGCGTTCTGGAAGTTCTGGGGTTCCGAGGACCAGTACTCGAAAGAGAAAGTAAGTGGCGACCTTGAAACCTTGCGCAGTTTTTACCAGGACCAGGGCTTTTTGGATTTTAAGATTGTCTCCAACCAGGTCAGCATCTCGCCGCAGAAAGACGGGATTTTCCTAACCATAAATATAGATGAAGGAGAGCGTTATAAAGTTTCTCAATTTGTATTGAATGGCCGCCTCATAGTCGCAGAAGAAGAGTTATTGCCGCTGGTATACATCGCCCCGGGTCAAACCTACTCTCGCGGAGCGGTGGATGCCACCGTTGAGGCGATCAGTGACCGCCTGGCCGAAGAAGGCTATTCCTATGCGGAAATCGTACCGGTGCCCGATGTTGATACCGACGCTAATACAGTGGGTTTTTCAATTAACGTAAAACCTGGTCGAAGGGTGTATGTGCGCCGCATAGATATAGCGGGTAATCAATTAACCAATGATGAGGTGATTCGTCGCGAATTACGCCAGACTGAAGGTAGCGCTTTTTCTCCCAGCCGGGTTAACCGTTCCAAAATTCGCTTACAAAGATTAAGTTTCTTTGATGAAGTGGAAATCGAGACGGTGCCGGTTGCCGGCCGTGACGATCAGGTGGACCTGGAGGTCAAGGTTAAGGAGCGCCCCACCGGCAGCTTTCTGTTTGGTCTTGGTTACTCAGGTGATGATGGTGCTCTGATACAGGCCAGCATATCGCAGGCCAACTTGTTTGGAACCGGTAATCAGTTGAATCTCGGGGTACAGCGCTCTGATATCGTTGAATCGATTAATCTGCAATACACTAATCCTTATTACCGTAAAAGCGGCATCAGCAGAACGATTGGCATCAGTGGCCGCAATATAGACTCTTCGCGGGCGAACACTTCTGAATACATTACCCAGACCCTGGGATTGAACTTGAATTACCTGTTTCCGATAAACGAAAATAATTCGTTTTCATTAGGTGCGGGACTGGAGAGCATCGACCTTGAAACTACCCCATTCTCGGTGCCTGAGGTGCGCGAATTTATTGATGAAAATCCGGAAAACGACCTGTTATCGGTGATTGCAGCATTTGCGCACGATACCCGAGATAGCCTGCTGTATCCGACATCCGGCAAAAACTTTCGTGTCTCTCTGGAATCCACTGTGCCCGGCAGCGATCTTGAATACTACAGAATTAATCTTGATTCCAGCATCTACTGGCCGATCACCCGAAAAGCAGCATTCAAGCTCGGTTTGGGAATCGGCTACGGAGACGGCTATGGCGATACCGATGGGTTGCCGTTCTTCAAGAATTATTTTGCCGGCGGGTCCTCTTCGGTGCGTGGCTTCGAGGCGCGTTCTCTGGGCCCACTTGATTCCAGCCAATTTCCGGATCCAATTGGTGGCTCTAAACGGGTTCTATTCAACGCTTCGCTATTGTTGCCTGTCGGCGATGGCGCATTGGATAAACGGCTCAGTTTGTTCGTCGATGGTGGCCAGGTATTCTCAAATGACGACAGTTTCGAAATGGATGAGGTCCGGTTTTCTGCCGGCGTAGGTTTTAACTGGATCTCACCGGTTGGGCCACTGTCTATTTCATACGCCGTTCCGCTCAATGAAGAACCGAACGATGAGGTTGAGAAGTTTCAATTCAGCATCGGCCGGTTGCTGCAATAAAAGTTCCCGTGGCGGTATTCGCGAGAGCAAATTTTTTCCTATTTTAAAACCCACAAGGTGTTAGCAATGTTTAAACGTTTTATTTATGGTGCTGCGGTTGTTTTGGCTGCTGCTCAATCTCCCGCCGTTCTGGCTGAGATGAAAATCGGTTTCTATGACAACCGTACAATTTTAGAGAGTCTGCCTATTGTTCAGACCGAATTGCAAAAGCTGAAGTCGGAATTTGAGCCCAAGGAAAAGGAGATAAGCGACAAGCAAAACAGTCTTAAGAAATTAAAAGAGGACATTGAAAAAAATGCGCCGGTGCTGAGTTCATCTGATTTGCAGTCCAAACAGTTGGAGTATCAAAGTAAGAGACGTGAGTTGCAGTTGCTTGCAGAGGATACCGAACGCGTATTCAAAGTGCGCCAGAACGAAGTTGTGCGTTCAATTCAAAGTACCGTCGATCAGGCTGTGATCAAACTGGCACAAGAGGAGGCCTATGACCTGATTTTAAGAAGCGGGGTAGTCCACGCCAGCCCAAGCGTTGATATTACACAAAAAATCCTCAAACGTTTGTCAGAATAATACTAGGCCAAGTTCAGAAGGAGCGTCTGCTGTGACCGTACTGGATATTCATGAGATTAAGAACCATCTTCCCCATCGCTATCCGTTTTTGCTGGTGGATCGCGTTGTTAGTGCGGTACCGAATGAGGAATTAGTTGCATACAAGAACGTAACCTACAACGAACCTTTTTTTGAGGGTCATTTTCCAAGCCGTCCAGTGATGCCGGGGGTGCTAATCGTTGAGGCTCTGGCGCAAGCCAGTGCATTGATGGCAAGTTATGGGTCGGGAAGTATTGCCAGCGAGAACAGGGTTTACTACTTTACCGGTATTGACAAGGCGCGCTTCAAGCGGCCCGTTGAACCGGGAGACCAGCTCTTTTTTGAAGTTAAATTGCTGCGCCAGATCAAGAATATGTGGAAGTGCAAGGGTGAGGCCAAGGTAGATGGTCATGTTGTAGCCTCCGCCGAACTCATGTTTACCTTCAAAGACCTGTAATCCGGCAATGACTTCGTATATTCACCCGACCGCAATTATTGAACAAGGTGCGGAAATCGGTGAAAACGTTCATATCGGACCATTTTGCATCATCGGCCCCCAGGTCAAGCTGGGTGATGGCAACCGACTTGATTCGCATGTGGTTATCGAAGGAGACGCAGAGATAGGGGTCAATAATCATTTCTTCGCCTTTTGCGCTATTGGGGGCAGGCCACAATCTATTTCCTATGCAGGCGAAGGCACAAAAACGGTTATCGGCGAACGCAATGTTTTTCGCGAAAACATGACAATCAGTCGTGGCTCGGAAGATGCCGGAGGCGTCACCAGCGTAGGCGACGATAACTACTTAATGGCCTATTCGCATGTCGCCCACGATTGTAATCTTGGCTCACACATTACTTTCGCCAACTGCGCATGTCTGGGCGGGCATGTTGATGTCGGTGACAATGTGGTGTTGGGTGGCTACACTTTAATTCATCAATTTTGTCGCATTGGTGACCATTGCTTTACCGCCGGCGCAGCGGTGTGCATACAGGATGTGCCGCCGTTTACGCTAGCGGCAGGAAACCGCGCGATAACCCATGGGATCAACGTCAGGGGCCTCAAGCGGCGAGGGTTTGACAACGATGAGATCACTGAGCTAAAGCGCGCCTATAAAATTATGTACCGTGCAGGACTGACTATGAAGGATGCCCTCGACGAAATTGAAGCAAGGCAATTTAACAGTAGCTGGGTGAAAGTATTCACTGACTTCATCCGTGATTCGAAACGTGGTGTAATCCGTTAGCGGATTATTCCAGGTATAGTTCAGCGATGCGTGTCGGAATAGTAGCCGGCGAAAAATCAGGAGACTTTCTAGGCAGCGAGTTGATACGTGCGCTGCGTAATCGATACCCGAGCGCAGAATTCGTGGGATTGTGCGGCCCGCTCATGCAGCAGCAGGGAGCTGTAAGCCTGGCTGAGATGGAAAAGATCAGTATTTTCGGACTGGACGGCCTGTTCTCATCACTAATCGAAATCCTATCGATTCGAAACCAGCTTTACAGGCACTTTCAGGTTTGGCAGCCGGATGTTTTCATTGGTATTGATGTGCCGGATTTTAACCTGGCACTGGAGCGAAAGCTTAAGAAACGCGGGGTGCCGACCGTGCATTATGTCAGCCCGACGGTTTGGGCCTGGCGCAGCGGCCGCATCAGCAAAATAAGGGCTTCGGTCGACCTGATGTTGGTGATGTTTCCGTTTGAGGAGGCTTATTACCGAGCCCGGCAAACCCCGGTCAAGTACGTCGGTCACACCCTGGCGAGGGAGATCCTACGGTGGTCACCGGACCAGCAATTCCATCGTAGCTTGAATCTCGGCGATGGCAGGGTTATCGCATTACTGCCGGGTAGTCGAATGAGTGAAGTTAGTCGATTGGCCGAAGAAATGATTAATGGTGCCAGACAGCTCGCTCTTTCGTATCCGGATTTGAATTTTTTAATACCTGCTGCAAACCCGAAAATCGCCAGTTACCTGCGCTCGGTTTTGCAACTGGATTCGCCAAACTTCCGCATCGTCGATGGTCATTCCCGGGATATCCTTGCATTGGCCGATGTGGCCGTGCTTGCGTCCGGTACAGCTGCCCTGGAAGCAGCTTTATTCGCTACGCCGATGGTTGTTATGTATAAGATTTCGTGGCTCTCAGCCATCGTGTTTAAGCGATCGATTAGAGTCAAGCATTTTTCTATGCCCAATCACCTGACCGACCCGCCTGTGGTGCCTGAACTGATTCAGCAGGGCGCGACGGCGGAAAATATGGTCGAGGAAGTGACTAAATTACTACTTGATGCGGATCACTATTCACAACAGCAATCGGCGTTGAGGAAGATTGCCCCAAAGCTGGCTGCTGACAGCGCCAAGCTGGCTTGCGACGCCATCGATCAGTTGCTCGCAAATCGCAGAAAATGATAGCAGGTGTTGATGAAGTAGGAAGAGGCCCGTTGGCCGGCCCGGTAGTCACCGCCGCAGTAATATTGCCGACAGATTACAATCTCAGTGGTCTGAAC
>JAHHOC010000427.1 GCA_018677115.1 Arenicella sp.
GGGCATTAGGTTATTTTGCCTATGATCTGGTGCGATTGTTCGAGCATTTGCCAGTATTGGCTGAAAATGATGAGAATCTCCCTGAAATGGCGATAGGTATCTACCATGTCATTGTGGTTATCGATCATGTCACACAATCAACATCGCTTGTCTATCTCGAGCATTCATCACAGGCGATGCCGGTGGTTAAGGAATGGCTGAACTTAATCAAGGAATCCCTCGATGCGCCGTCCAACGCGGCGGAAGCAACTGCAGACCAACGCCTGGTCAGTGGAGCGCTGCTCGAAAATATGAGCCAGGTCGATTATCGCGCCAAGTTTGACAAAGTCAGGCAATACACCATCGAGGGCGATTGTTACCAGGTCAATTTGGCTAAGCAATTCTCCACCCCGGTGCGGGGTAATGCCTGGGCCACCTATTCGCACCTCAGGTCAATGAGCCCGGCGCCTTATGGGGCATTCATGAACCTGCCTTTCGCACAGGTGCTATCCAATTCGCCAGAAAGTTTCATACGCTGCCGGGACAATGATGTGGTAACCAGTCCCATCAAGGGCACCGCAGTCCGCGATCATAGTGATAGTCGCCGTGACCGGGCCATCGCTAAAGAACTTTTGGCCAGCAGCAAAGACCGCGCTGAAAACCTGATGATAGTCGACCTGATGCGTAACGATTTAAGCAAGTGTTGCGAACTGGGTAGTGTCAAGGTACCCAAGTTGTTCTCCTTACACAGCTTTGCCAACGTGCACCACCTGATTTCAACCATTTCCGGCCGCTTAAAACGAGGTATTCACGCAGTGGATCTGATGAAGAGTTGCTTTCCGGGCGGTTCCATAACCGGTGCGCCTAAAATTCGGGCAATGGAAATAATTGAAGAACTGGAGCCCGACCGGCGCGGCCTTTATTGTGGTTCTATCGCCTACATTGGCATGGATGGAAATCTGGAAACCAGTATCGCCATTCGCACTATCACTTTGAAGGATGGTATAGCGCGTTTTTCTGCCGGTGGTGGGCTGGTGATTGATTCTGTCGCCGAGGAGGAGTACCAGGAGCTACTGGATAAAGCGAGTATGATGACGGCTGCTCTAAGAAATTAGCACAAGAAAATTTCTATTTACTTGATATTAAAGGGATTTAGGTTTAAAACCTGTTACTGTCGATGCACGTTATTTTTCTAATGGTTTAGTGTTTTGGTTCAGGCCGCAATAAAGTCACTTTCGGAAATGGAGTTGCCAGCCGACCACGTGTTCGCGTGGATGGAAGGCATCTCTGCGGGGCGTGAACAAAAGGATATTTTGCGCATCGAGAAGGCCGCACATTTCGCCATCGCTGCGCATGAGGGACAGGTACGCACTTCCGGTGAGGCCTACGTTAATCATACCTTTGCGGTTGCTGCGATCGTCCATGAACTGGGTCTGGATACAGATGTGGTTATCGCCGCCTTATTGCATGACAGTGTTGAGGACACGCCGGTAACCCTGGAGCAAATAGCCGTTGAATTTGGCAACGACGTATCACATCTGGTGGACGGGGTTACTAAAATGGAGGTTATCCAGGAGTTCGCCGATCATCAAGGGGGCAAATCCCAGCAGGATGCAAAAGCCGAAAGCCTGCGTAAAATGATGCTTGCAATGGTAGATGACGTGCGCGTTGTGTTAATCAAGCTGTGTGATCGCCTGCACAATATGCGCACTCTGGGTGCCGTTAATATTGATAAACAAAAGCGGGTGGCAACAGAAACACTGGAGATTTTTTCGCCGCTGGCCAATCGCCTCGGCGTATGGCAGGTAAAGTGGGAGCTTGAAGATCTGGCGTTCCGTTATATCGAGCCGGACATATACAAGAGCATCGCTAACAAACTGGCCGAACGGCGTGTCACCCGCCAGCAGTTTATCGATGAGTTCATAGCCGATCTGCAAACCGGATTGACTGACCAGGGGGTAAAAGCGGAAATCAAGGGCCGCGTAAAGCACATTTACAGCATCTGGAACAAGATGCAGAAGAAGGATCTTGAGTTTGAACAGTTATTTGATGTTCGTGCGGTTCGTGTGTTGGTTGATTCGGTGCAAGATTGTTACGCTGCATTGGGCATTATTCATACTAATTGGAAATACATAGCGGGTGAATTTGACGACTATATTGCAACTCCAAAGGAGAACAATTATCGCTCTATTCATACCGCTGTTATTGGCCCCAATGGCAAGGTGGTTGAGGTGCAGATCCGTACCCACGAGATTAATTAGTATAACGAATTGTGTATCGCCGCCAAATTTCGGTACAAAGAGTGGAGCAGCGACCTCGATC
>JAHHOC010000434.1 GCA_018677115.1 Arenicella sp.
GCCCAGTGCACCCCCAGCTTCAAGCAGCGAATCCAGTCCCAGGACACGCAGGCAGCTGACCAGCGCGATTACTGTTATTACCACAGCTACAAACAAGCTTAAACCGCGGCTTGAATAGGTATCAGAAATGCTCACCTTGTTGTTGCTGGTGCGCACGCGGCCAAAGCGTTGTCGTATGAAGAAATTTATTATCTGCGTGCCCAACATCGCAAAGTAAAGAATAATCAGGCATTGGGCAATTTTCGCTGCCCATTCGGTTTCATTTAACAGCAGGACTTTGGTTACTACCGCGGCGATGATCAGGAAATTGAGCAGCCGCATCATGCTGACGCGGGCACTCACGGTGTCATCATGACTCAACCATCTGCAGATGGGCCTGGCAGCAAGAAACAAAATCAGCGCTGCGGCGATGGTAAATAAGTCGATCTGCGTGAATGCGTTTACAAAATAGGTCATCATGGGCTCCATTTCCGTTACGATTATAGGGTTTTATTAACACGTCGTGTAGCGAACACCAGCTTATTCAGTTCAGTGATGCTGAAGATTTGCGAGGGCATCGACTGCCAGTGCTAGCAAATACAGTGATCATTTGTATAATCACTGCGCAAAGCAAAAAATCACGCCATTTCAAAGAGAGCAAGCAGATGATTATCAGTATTCCCACAGAGTCCTATACCGGTGAACGCCGCGTGGCACTTACCCCCGAATCGGCAATTCAGATCCAGAAATTGGGCCACAGCCTGCGAATTCAATCGGGTGCCGGTGAACTTGCCGAGTTCAGTGATGCTGATTACGTCGAAGCAGGAGTCAGTGTGGTCGACGGTGACAAAATCTGGATTGACACAGACGTGATAATGAAGGTTCGTGCAGTAACCCAGGAAGAAGCAGCCTTAATCGACCGGGGAACTACGTTAATCAGTTTTTTCTGGCCGGCGCAGAACCAGGAATTCCTGCAATCCCTTGCAGCGGAGGGCATCAATGTGATCGCCATGGACTGTGTACCGCGTATTTCCCGCTCACAGAAAATGGATGCATTGAGCTCGATGGCGAATATTGGTGGTTACCGCGCGATCGTCGAGGCGGCTAATCAGTTCGGGCGCTTTTTCACCGGCCAGGTAACTGCTGCAGGCAAAGTGCCTCCTGCCAAGGTAATGGTGATCGGTGCCGGTGTTGCAGGCCTGGCTGCCATTGGTGCAGCCAAGAGTATGGGAGCGATTGTGCGCGCCTTTGATACCCGGCTGGAAGCCAAGGAGCAGGTCGAGAGCCTGGGTGGCGAATTTCTGATGTTGGAATTTGAGGAAGACGGTTCTGGCGAGGGCGGCTATGCCAAGACCATGAGCAAAGAATTTATCGATGCCGAAATGGCGATGTTCCGCGAGCAATGCAAGGAAATAGACATTATTGTCACCACCGCATTGATTCCGGGAAAACCGGCCCCTGAATTGATCACTACCGACATGGTTGAGAGCATGAAGTCGGGAAGTGTGATTGTGGATTTGGCAGCCGAGCAGGGCGGCAACTGCAAACTTTCGCAGGCCGATAAAATAGTCAATCACAATGGCGTGAAAATCATCGGTTATACGGACTTACCGAGCAGATTGGCGACTCAGTCGTCACAGCTGTATTCAACCAACCTTCGCCACATGCTGACTGACCTGACTCCGGGCAAAGATGGAATTATTGATATCAATATGGAAGATGAGGTTATCCGCGGTGCGACCGTGTCACATAGCGGCGAAGTTACCTGGCCCGCGCCTGCGCCTACGCTAACGGCGGCACCTGCCGCGCCTAAACCCGCCCCAGCGGTGGTAGAACCCAAAGCCGGATTAAGTGTGGCTAGCAAAGCAAAAATGACCTTCGCAGCCATGGCGCTGGCTTTTCTTGCCCTGCTGGGTGTCGGCTCGGTAGCGCCGGCTGAATTTATGAGTCACTTCACCGTGTTTGTATTAGCCTGCTTTGTCGGCTACCAGGTGATCTGGAGCGTAACACCGGCTTTGCATACACCATTGATGAGTGTAACCAATGCAATCTCCGGGATTATCGTGGTTGGTGCCCTGTTACAGATTTCCTCTCCGTCTGCCACCATTGTGATTCTGGCGTTTATTGCCACTTTGATTGCCTCAATAAATATCGCTGGCGGATTTCTGGTAACCCAGCGCATGCTGAAAATGTTTAACAGGGGTTAAGGGGAATAATTATGACAATGGGACCCATCACAGCTGCCTATATTGCTGCGGCAATTCTTTTTATCCTCAGTCTGGCTGGTTTAAGCCATCAGGAGAGTTCGCGACGGGGTAATTGGTACGGCATCATCGGGATGACCATCGCAATTATCGCCACCGTGCTGAATCCACAGGTTAACAATTACACTTATATCCTGGTTGCAATGTTGATTGGAGCGGTAATCGGCGCCAGGGTGGCAATGCGGGTCGAAATGACCCAGATGCCCGAGCTGGTGGCAATTTTGCATAGTTTTGTTGGTCTGGCAGCGGTGCTTGTCGGTTTCGCCAGTTACCTCGATC
>JAHHOC010000437.1 GCA_018677115.1 Arenicella sp.
TCCGTTACGGGGCGAAGGCGCCGAACAGGGGTGCATAGACGTCACCGAATTGCAGGTTCTGCTCGAGCGTTATCGTGGACAGGTCAATTATGTAGCGATTTCAGTGGTCAGTAACGTCACTGGCATACTCAACCCGGTGACTGAAATCACCCGCATCGCCCACCAGCATGACGCCATGGTAGTGGTTGATGGGGCTCAGTCGGTGGCGCACCTGGGCACCCAGTTAAGCCGTGATGACGCGCAATGTGAAGTGGATTTTTTCTGCTTTTCCGGGCACAAGCTTTATACTCCCACCGCGCCCGGTGTACTGGTCGCCAAACAGGTTATCCTGGATGAGTTGGAAGGACAGGACCTCGGTGGCGGATCAGTGGAGGCTGTGAGCTATTATGATTATCAGCTGTTAACGGAGTTTCCAGATAAAGAGCAATCCGGCACGCCCAATATTGTCGGTGCTATCGCCCTCGCCGCTGTGATGAAGCAGTTACATGAATATGGCTTTGACAGGATCGAACAACACGACCGCGAATTGACTAAGGAACTCTATGAGGCCCTGGGCACTTTGCCCCATATCGTCGTGTACGGAGCTGCAAAGACCGATCGGATAGGTGCACTGGCGTTTAACCACAATGAAATCGATCACGGATTGCTGGCCGCAATTTTGAGCGACTATTACGCGATCGCAGTGCGGAACGAATGCTTCTGTGCTCACCCCTATGTCAGCAGCATGATGAAACAAACACTATGGATACTGGATTTAACCGATATTCCCGAAGCTGAGCAGCAAGCCTACATCAATCGCAAGCGCGGCATGGTCCGCGCCAGCCTGAGTTTGTACAATAACTCGGCGGAAATCGAGGCGCTGGTCGCTGCCTTAAACGAAATCAATGACCGTATTGATGCGTTGCGTAAGCATTATATTGCGCTGGAGGACGGATCCTATCGCCATAAGAGTTTTAGCATCGACTGGCAGACACAGTTACCCCTGTGACCCCGATACCCGCTGTACCCATTAACCCCCAACCCGCAAACCATTCTATGTTCCTGAAAAGCCTGTCTGCTGCACTGTTACTCGTCACAGTTTTGTCAGCCTGCGCAACAAGCCCTGCCGTACCTGCGCAATCCACGGTGCGCTATCCGGCGCAAAACCTGGGCAAAGACAACTATAAACCAGGTGAAGAATGGCGACTAGTGTGGTCGGATGAGTTTGAGGGCGATTCCATTAATAGCGGAAACTGGAGCGCGTTTGTAGCAAAAGCCGGGCGCTTTAATGATGAATGGCAACGCTACACGGACAGCGCGAACAACGCGTATATCGACAACGGGTGCCTGGTGATAAAGGCCAACCATGAAGGCGACACGCACGCAACTGACCAGTACTCATCGGCTCGCCTGCATACTGCACGGAAACAGACCTGGCAATACGGCAAAATAGCTGCCCGCATACAGCTCCCTTATGGCGAAGGCTTATGGCCGGCGTTCTGGATGCTGGGTGCTAATATTGATGAAAATGGCGGCGATACACCATGGCCGCAATCGGGGGAAATCGATATTCTGGAACTCTATGGTTCAAAAAATGACGCGGTAGTGGAAGCCAATATTCATTACGCAGACCAATCCGATGCGCACGCGATGATGGGGGCCGCCTCATTTAGATTAGAGCAAGGCAAGTTCGCCGACAATTTTCATGTATTCGAATTAGAGTGGGACGAGAGCAAAATTGCATGGCTGGTCGATGGTGAGGAATATGCCTCTGCGGACATTTCTGCGGATGAGTTTTCGGAGTTTCACAAAGAGTTTTTTATACTCCTGAACATTGCCGTGGGCGGCACCTATGCAGGACGACCCGATGCCACCACTCCATTTCCACAATATATGTACACTGATTGGGTGCGGGTTTACGAAAAATAAATAATCAGGGCATTACTGACTCACAGCAGCTAAAAATCGGCTCACACACGCCCCTTTAGCCATGCGATTGCTCTCAACCGGAATGCTATCCAGATGAGAAACCATGGCCTGCTCCCTAATCACTTGGACACTTATCCATATAGTGACTAGAATGAAGTCGATGAATAACCCGTTTGGATCAGGCGGAATCTGGAGCGGAGATAGTGTGCTATGAGTCATGACGTTTTTATTTCGCATTCGTCAATAGATAAGTCGATTGCCGACGCTGTGACTGCGGCGCTTGAGCAGGCACAGATCAGGTGCTGGATCGCGCCGCGCGATATCCTGCCCGGTGAATCCTGGGGCGGTTCAATTGTAGATGCGATTGAATCAAGTAAAGTCATGGTGATCATCTTTTCCTCGCATTCAAATGACTCGAAACAGGTCATGCGCGAAGTTGAACGCGCGGTGCAGAAAGATGTTGTGGTGGTGCCGGTTAGAGTGGAAAACGTGCAGCCATCACGCGATATGGAATATTTTTTAAGCGCAACGCACTGGCTTGACGCAATAACGCCGGAAATGGATGTACACCTTAAGGATTTGACTGCTACCGTGCAGGCTTTGTTGAACAAGTCCCCTTCTTCATCAGCGACCGCACCTCCACCCGCACCACCGCCACCGGTGGCCGCCGAAGCCAGCGCCAGACCTCGAAGCAAGTTGACCATGCTGGTGCCAGTACTTGGCTTGCTGGCAGTTGTCGGCGCTGGATTGTGGTTTTTCGGTGGTTCACCCGAGCAAAGTTCCGAACCCCGCAAAGCCAGCTCGACAAGCTCAGACAACGTCGCTGATAATAAACCCACTGACCAGCCCGCGGAGAAAAAACAGTCTGGTGATATTCGTCTCAAGGTCGCTGATAAAGTTATGGCCGCAGCACAAATGCAAGTTGACTGGGGTGGTGAAGCGGCGGCCAGGGATGCCGTCATGATCGCCAATCCCGATGCGCAAGACAGTGCCTATTTGCAGCGCGTCGTAATCAAAAACAACAAGCCGATTAACATCACCGCACCGGACAAGCCTGGCGTGTTTGAAATACGATTTCTGGACGCAGCCAGCCGGTCAGTGATCGCCCGGCGCGACCTTATTGTTGAGTTGCCTGAGCTCAGCCTGTCGTCGCCGGACTCGATTTGTGCAGTAAAAAACATCTCGGTGGACTGTAG
>JAHHOC010000450.1 GCA_018677115.1 Arenicella sp.
CTACAGGTGTATATATCCGCTGGAAAATTGAAAAACGCCACAAGAGTAGTGGTGATTCAGAAGAACGAGAAAACGTGGGAGTACCTACAATATGAGCAGAGAATTTTCGATACTCACCGATGTTTCCATGATCACGTGCGTTGTGCAGCGCGGCAAAGCCGATGCGGTGGTAAAGGCCGCGCAGGATGCCGGTGCGCAGGGTGCTACGATCTACTACGGCTATGGCAGTGGCGTGCGGGAGCGCTTAGGCATCCTGGGGTTGGCCATCGATGTTGAAAAAGAGATCATCATAATCCTGGTTGCAGACGATCAGGTGGACAGAATTTTTGAGAGAATGTATTTTGCCGCTGAACTCGATGTACCGGGTGCAGGTATCATCTATCAAACCCAGCTGGAGAAAGCCGCAACATTCATTCCGCAGGATGTGATCGACAGGCTCAGCGCAAATGAATAGCATCTCAGATGCCAAAATGATCACCTGCATCCTGCCCAAGGGAAAGGCGATCGGTCTGCAACAGGCAATCATCCAAGAGCGCGGCATCGACAGTGTTAACTTCCATCGTGGCCGTGGTGTGGGCAGATCTTCGAGAGGCTCAGATGGCATCGGCGCACAGCAGGAAAGGGAAGTGCTGGAAGTTATTATTCCCGCCGATAAGGCTGACGAGTTGTTTTCCTATATCTATGACAAAGTTGACATCGGCGAACAACATGGCGGCATCATGTATATGCAGAAAGTTCCCAAAGTGTCAGTCCTGACCATGCCGGATCTCCCACGGGAGAAAGACTAGCTTCTCACTAACCGGCTTTACAAAATCTGCAGTGCGGATTTAGATATTACAGGTGCCAGAGCGCTTTAAAATAATCAGGTCGGAAACAGGGTAGGGCGGAGATGTAAACCGCGGTTTATCCCTGATAATCTAAGCTGCCTTTCCCATTCGCGTGGTATTTTGCTGAGTCAGATCCGGGTTTCATAAAAAGGGGAAACAGTGAGAACAGGTAATAGACTGGTATGTGTCATTTTTAGAGGGTGCATAGTATGAACTGGGCGGTATTCATTACAATCTTTGTGACAGTGTTCATTGCTGAGCTTGGAGATAAAACTCAATTGGCGACAATGTTGTTTGCTGCAGATAAAGAAGTCAGCAAATACACGGTTTTCGTTGCTGCCTCTGCAGCACTCATAGTTGCTTCCGCAATTGGTGTGTTGGCAGGCAGTCTGCTTGCAGAATACATTAACGAGAAGTACCTGCATTACATTGCGGGTGCTGGTTTTATCGGTATTGGTATATTTACCCTATACAATGCTTAGAACGCACAACAAGACAAGCCAGTACACCCCCCACGGTCATAGGACGCCCCTACGCCGCCTCAACTGCCTGCGTTTGGTGCCTTAGTATGTCGACGAAGATTTCTACCAGTATCGAAATAGTGTCCGCGATCGCGGTTGTTGTATCCCTCGTCTTCGTTGGCTTCGAAATCAGGAATAGTTCTGAACAAGTGGAGCAGAATACGCAAGCACTGCAAATTTCAGCGTACCAGGACCTGATCGGCAGAATAGTTGAGATCAACACGCTCCACATTGAGGAAGGCCATCACATTGAATCTCTGGTCGCACTTGAGGCTCCTACCGAAGAGCAAACCCAGATCCTCACAAATTACCTTTGGATTTTGTTTCGCCATGGGGACATGGCGTATTTTCAGTTTCAAAAAGGCGCGATTAGTGAACGGCGGATGAGATCTGCAATGGCACCGTTGGTGTTGCGGCTTGAATTTCCGCAAGTGAGAGAGCACTGGCAAAAAACGAA
Organism: Arenicella sp.; assembly: GCA_018677115.1. Lineage (GTDB taxonomy): Bacteria > Pseudomonadota > Gammaproteobacteria > Arenicellales > Arenicellaceae > Arenicella. The sequence continues at coordinate 1,806 of JAHHOC010000450.1, forward strand.
AGCTGTATTTGTTCCCGAATACCAGGTTTTCATTGACGGTCAGATCAAAACATTATCAAGCTCAGGCTCATAACCTGTAGCAAGGATTAGGGGTCAGGTCTTGCACCTCAGCAAGGATTAGGGGTCAGATCTTGCATCTTGACTATTTGGCAATTTTGCCAACTCAAGGTCCAATATCGTCGATCGGGGATCAGTTGTGTTTATCGGTGCGACTCGACCGTACAACAGGAGCAGGGCATGCAAATCCATGCGAAAATATTGGGAAAATTTAACCCGCCTCGCTTTCAATGGCATACGGTACACTCTGAGCGGCGATGACTGAAACCGACAAGCAGATGAGCAATAGCTACAGCGACAAGAATCTGGAGAGCGATGGTTTTCTCGACCTGTTTGTGCGCGGCGCACCGTTAATGGATGTGCGCGCGCCGGTGGAATTCAACGCCGGCGCATTCCCGGGGGCGTCCAATCGGCCGCTGCTGGATGACGAACAACGGCATCTAGTCGGCACCGAATACGCGCAACGCGGTCAACAAGCCGCGATTGATCTTGGCCTGCACTTAGCCAGCCCTGAAATTCGCGCGCAGCGCTTAGATTCGTGGATTGAGTTTGTGCGTGCAAACCCGGATGGTTATCTGTACTGTTTTCGTGGCGGCCTGCGCTCCAAAACCACCCAGAAGTGGCTGGCGCAAGCGGGTTGGGAATACCCTCTGATCCAAGGTGGATATAAGGCAATGCGGCGCTTTTTGCTGCGGCAATTGGATCGGCTCTGCGAGCGCGGAAATATCATATTACTGGCTGGCGCCACCGGAGTCGGTAAAACCGAGCTGATAGGTAACCAGAGTAGCGCCATAGATCTTGAGGGACGCGCTAACCACCGCGGCAGTGCTTTCGGTAAAATGTTTGCCGGCCAACCATCCCAAATCAACTGGGAGAATCATATCATTGTAGATTGGCTGAAATGCGAAGCTGCCAGTGATGCACCAGTGCTGATTGAGGCAGAGTCGCATTTGATCGGTCGCATCCATCTGCCTCAAACCTTGCAACAGGCTATGGCGCGCGCGCCGGTTGTTTTGCTTGAGGCGGATTTGCAGCAACGCTCAGAACGCCTGTATCGGGACTATGTGATGTACCGCTTGCGGCACTTTCAAGCCACTAGTGAGGAAACCCTCAAAAACCCGTGGGACGCGCTGCAAGCGAACGTTCTGGACAATCTTACGCGGATAAAAAAGCGCCTCGGCGGCCTGTGTTACCAACAACTCTGTGGCATTCTGCCGCAGGCAGTCAGGCAACTGCGCGAACACAATGATGCAACTGAATTTAAACGAATTATCGAACTGTTGATGGAAAACTATTACGACCGCTTGAACCGCCAACACATGGACAATTATAGAACGCGGATTGTGTTCAGGGGCAGTATGTCCGAGATCAGCAACTGGTTAAACCACAACACCGCGGTTACCGGTGACGCGCTGCAGTCAGCCACAGCAAAAGCAGAATAATGCTGCAACGAGACCTGGTATTGCTGGGGGGTGGCCATACCCATGTGCTGCTAATCAGGGCCTTGGCTATGCAAGCCATCCCCGGTGTACGCGTTACGCTTATCTCAGAGAAATCCCTCACCCCTTATTCTGGCATGC
>JAHHOC010000481.1 GCA_018677115.1 Arenicella sp.
CCCGAATTACGCGTTGTTTGCTTGCGGCGGGAATTGCCGGCTTACACGCCTTTCCGAAAATGACATAGCGAATCTTGTCGCCCAGGTCAATCTTTCCAGATCGTGTTTATTACTTGCAATATGCAAAATAATCCGCACACTATACCCTAATTCAGAACCAAATATACGAATTCCTCATGTCCGAAAACACCGTTGAAATAACCGATTCCAGCTTTGACACCGACGTATTGCAAGCCGATAAGCCGGTGTTGGTGGACTATTGGGCTGAATGGTGTGGCCCATGTAAAATGCTGGCGCCAATTTTAGACGAAGTGGCAGCAGAATACGGCGACAAAATCACGGTTGCCAAGCTTGATATCGACAGCAATCCGAACACCCCACCCAAGTTTGGCATTCGTGGCATCCCCACATTAATGCTGTTCAAGGAAGGAGATGTGGCTGCAACCAAGGTTGGTGCCATGTCCAAATCCCAGCTGACTGCGTTTATCGACGAGAACATATAGCCGGTTTGCAGCTCGAAGCCTGCGATCGATTTAACAGTGGGCGGCAGATAGCGCGCCATATACCGATAACAAGGATGGTCTTAGGCTAGACATTCAGTTATTCATCGTGGTAAGGTCGTGGTTGATTCGCTACTGACGAATCGCAACTCCTTATTTTTAATACAAATCCAACTATTTTATTTTGAGCGAGCGCTCGGCTGTCCGCCAATTGACAGCCCGTCATTAAACTCCCTGCGCTCCGTGCTGAATGGTTTCAGCAACTAAATGTAATAATTCTTCGCTGCCCCAGCGCCACCAACTCCCATAAATATCATGTCAGCATCACTAACCGACCTAAAGAAAAAAACCGCCACCGAACTCACTGAAATCGGTAAATCCATGGACCTGGACGGCCTCGGCCGCATGCGTAAGCAGGATCAAATATTCACCATTCTTAAATCCATCGCAAAAAAGGGCGAGGATATTGTCGGCGAGGGTGTGGTCGAGATATTGCAGGATGGATTTGGTTTCCTGCGTTCGGCTGACAGCTCGTATCTGGCAGGACCCGACGATATCTATGTATCGCCAAGCCAGATTCGCCGCTTCAGTTTGCGCACCGGGGATACCGTAGCCGGCCTGGTCCGGCCGCCAAAGGATTCAGAGCGATATTTCGCGCTGCTCAAAGTTGAGACGATCAATGGATCGACACCCGAGGAAGCTCGAAACAAAATTCTTTTTGAAAACCTGACTCCACTGCACCCCAACAAGCGAATGAAGCTTGAGCAGGAAAACGGCACGTCGGAAGATTTGACCGGCCGCGTTATTGACTTGATATCACCATTGGGTAAAGGGCAGCGCGGGCTGATTGTATCATCACCCAAAAGTGGTAAAACCGTTATGCTGCAGCAGATCGCACAGGCCATCACAGCCAACAATCCGGATGTGGAGTTAATGGTATTGCTGATCGATGAGCGCCCGGAGGAGGTTACAGAAATGCAGCGCTCGGTTCGAGGCGAAGTCATTTCCTCTACTTTTGATGAACCTGCTGCGCGCCATGTACAGGTCGCTGAAATGGTAATCGAAAAAGCCAAGCGACTGGTGGAACATAAAAAAGATGTGGTCATTCTGCTCGATTCGATTACCCGTCTGGCTCGCGCCTACAACACCGTTGCTCCGGCCTCTGGCAAGGTGCTGACAGGCGGTGTGGATGCTAACGCACTGCAGCGGCCTAAACGTTTTTTTGGTGCTGCGCGCAATATCGAAGAAGGTGGCAGTCTGACCATTTTGGCCACTGCGCTGATTGAAACCGGATCCAAAATGGACGAAGTAATTTACGAGGAATTTAAGGGAACAGGCAATATGGAGGTACACCTGGATCGACACATTGCCGAAAAGAGGGTTTACCCGTCAATCATCGTTAACAAGTCCAGCACGCGCCGGGAAGAGTTATTGATCGACCCGGAAGAACTGCAAAAAATATGGATCCTGCGTAAATTATTGCACCCGATGAATGAAATTGAAGCAATCGAGTTCCTGCTGGACAAGTTAAAAGCAACAAAATCCAACAGTGAGTTTTTTGGCTCTATGAAGCGCTAATCGGCGCTACAACATAATAGCTACCAGCTGTTACGCAGTTCTCGCAGTTTTAGAAAAACCGCCTCCTCAGTGGGGTGTTCGGGAAAATCCTTGAATTGCTTACCCAGTAAGGTGACCACGGTTTCACTGTTCAACCTGAAAAACGTATTCACCGCGCGCTCCAGTGCAATGTTAGAGATAAAATGTTTTTCACTGTTCCATTGTTCGATCGCCGCCAGCAGGCTTATCGCCGCCTGGTTATCAGGCTCCCGCGACAGGGTAAACCGCAAATTGTTTTCAATATAATCATGTCCCGGATAAATTTTCGTGGTGTCCGGCAGCACAAAAATTTGCTCAGCGAAAGTCTGGTACATAGTTTCGGGGTTGCCGCCATTGTGGCAATTGCCCACACCTGCATTAAACAAAGTATCGCCGCAAAAGAGTGCGGGCGAATGTTGCCCTGTTTCTTCAACGTATAAACATGTGTGGCAGAATGTGTGCCCTGGTGTATCCATCGCCAGTAACCGTACGCCGCTTCCAACCTGAACCGCGTCTCCCGCTTTTAAACCGACATCAACGTTGGCAATTTTGTCCATCGCGTTGTGATGAGTGTAGAGAGTGGCACCAGTGGCAGCAAGCACCTGATCATTTCCTCCAATGTGATCAAAATGCTCATGGGTATTAATCACGCCACGAATCTGCCATCCTAACTCGCTGGCGCGCGATAAACAGAGAGTATGATCAAGTGGATCAATCGCCACCGCCTCCAAAGTCTCAGGACACGCAATCAAATACATATAATTACGCAAACTGTTATTAACTGGAATTTGTTCTACTAGCATGGGTTGCACTCTCTGAATTTGACCTACCCTTGATGTTAAACTGCCGCCAGATTTAGAGCCCGACCAACTTTGCCTCAGTCTTCACTCGTTCAATGCCGCTAGTTACCCTGCGAAATATAAGTATCCGCTTTGGTGCTGAAGCCATTTTAGACCAGGCAAATTTAATAATCGAATCAAATGAACGACTCGGTCTGATCGGTCGCAATGGTGCCGGAAAATCAACTCTGTTAAAACTGATTGATGGAGCAATATCAGTAGACGACGGCGAGGTAATTAGGCAGCACGGATTAAAGGTCGGTCGGCTGGTGCAAGATGTTCCCTGCGACCTAAACCTCGACGTGCGAACCGTTGTAGCAATGGGCGACAGCGCCAACAGTACATTACTTGCAAGACTTTATGCTGGCGATAACCTAAGCGAAAACCTTCAAGCCGAGGCAAATCAGAATGATGCCTGGTCCACGGATCGCAGAATCAAAACCCTGTGCTCCAAATTCGACCTCGAACCTGAAGCAAATTTCGAGCAGTTATCGGGCGGTATGAAACGCCGCGTTTTGTTAGCCAGCGCGCTGGTGGAAAATCCTGACTTGCTGTTGCTCGATGAACCCACTAACCATCTCGATATAGACACCATAATCTGGCTGGAGAACCTGCTGCTCAGCCTGAACATTACCCTGATAATTGTTTCCCACGATCGCAGTTTCATTGACAAGCTGTGTAATCGCATAATTGAATTGGACCGCGGTACAATTTCCTCCTGGCCCGGAAATTACCAGGCTTATCTGGATGGCAAGGCAAAAGCGATGCAAGAAGAACAGAGGCACAATGCTAAATTTGACAAGAAACTGGCGCAGGAGGAAACGTGGATTCGCCAGGGCATACAGGCCAGGCGAACACGCAATGAGGGCAGGGTCCGAGCCCTGCAAAAGATGCGTGAGTTGCGGCGTCAGCGCCGCCAACCCCAGGACACTGCGACAATAGGCCTAAATGAAGCAGGCAAATCAGGTAAGGTAGTCATCGAAGCTAGTAACCTGCATGCTGGATTTGGTGATGTAGTTGTTATCGAACATTTTTCGTGCCGCATTCTTCGTGGCGATAAGGTAGGGATTATCGGCCCTAATGGTTGTGGCAAGTCCACCCTGATAAAACTGCTGACCGGTGAACTTCAGCCGCAACATGGATCTGTCAGAATAGGCACCAATCTGCAAATCGCCTATCTGGATCAGCACCGTTCAGCCATTCGCGACGATTTGAGTGTGCAAGACAATGTCTCCGGAAATACACAAATAACTATCAACGGCAAAGAAAGGCACATCATGAGTTATCTGCAGGATTTCCTGTTCAGCCCTGAACGTGCCCGTGCGCCTGCAGCCAAACTTTCAGGTGGCGAACGTAACCGGTTAATGTTGGCCAAACTGTTCACCCGACCGTTCAATTTGCTGATTCTGGACGAGCCGACCAATGACCTCGATTTTGAAACGCTGGAACTACTTGAACAACTGTTGATGGATTATTCAGGCACATTACTGCTTGTCAGCCACGACCGGACTTTTCTGAATAATGTAGTGACCAGCACCATTGCCTTTGAAGGTAACGGTGAGGTCAATGAATATGTGGGCGGCTACGACGACTGGTTACGGCAATGTAAAACGCAGAATGAAGTAACCGAATCAAAAAATAAAAGTAGGAAAAAGCCTCAAAGTAAACCAACAAAATTAAGTTACAAACAGCAACGCGAACTTGACGCACTGCCCGACAACATCGCTCAGTTGGAATCCCGAATAGAAGCCATACAACATGCGATGACGGAAGCGGATTTCTACAAACAGGATGCTGAACTGATTGCACAACAGGGTAACGAATTAAAACAATTACAGAAGCAATTGGAGCAGGCCTTTAGTCGTTGGGAAGAACTGGAATCCTGACTTGTAACAACATCGTCACCGCACAGGAATATACAAATGCAGATTGACCTGAGCCCCGACCAAGCGCGTAAACTGGCATTGCTTAGCCAAGGCATTCATCGACACAATGATCTTGGCCTTGGCAAACCCGCCACCTTGCGCGCGGTAGAGAAAATCGGCTACGTGCAAATCGACACAATTTCTGTAGTTGAACGGGCACACCATCACACTCTTTGGAACCGTGTGAAAAACTATCAGCCTTCGCACCTGGATCAATTACAGAAACAAAATAAAGTATTCGAATATTGGTCCCATGCGGCGGCCTATCTGCCTATGCGGGACTATCGCTTCACGTTGCCACGCAAACAGGCTCTCTGCAGCGGAGAAAAACATTGGTACGATAAAGATGCAGCTCTGTGCAAACTCATACTGGATCGCATCCGGCTGGAGGGGCCACTGCAATCGCGTGACTTTGAACATAAGCGCAAGGGAAAGAGCGAATGGTGGGACTGGAAGCCGGCCAAGCAAATGCTGGAACAGCTGTTTATGGAAGGGAAATTGATGATTGCGCGTCGCGACGGTTTTCAAAAGGTCTACGATTTGACTGAACGCGTGCTTCCGGACACGGTTGATGCGTCGATGCCCAGTGACGAGGAGTACTACGATCATATAATCTTCTGCTTTCTGCGCGCCAACGGCATAGGCACACCTGGCGAAATGGCCTACCTGCGTAAAGGCATAAAACCCTCGCTGCAACGACGTTGCGAGCAACTGCTTGAAGACAAGAAACTGTTATGCATCAATGTAAAACAGCAAACCTATTATGCGCACACTGACATAGAAGCGATGCTGAAAACCCCGCTCAGCCGCAGCGAGGTTAAAATTCTATCGCCGTTTGACAATCTGTTGATTCAGCGCAATCGCACCTCAACACTATTTGATTTTGATTACCAAATAGAATGCTATGTACCTGCCGCCAAACGACAATATGGATATTTCTGCCTGCCGCTATTATGGGGGCAAAAATTTGCTGGACGGATGGATGCCAAGATTGATCGCGCAACCGGCACCTTGAAAATTTTCAGCCTGCACCTGCAAACAGCAAACGAAGAAGATTTCCTGCAGGCATTGCAGCCCAGCCTCGAAGACTACCTGCAGTTTAACCAGGGACAGAAAATTGAGTTTGTCTGAATAGTCGACTGATTCGTCGCTGCCAGAGATCCTTTACCGCTGTTAATACAAGATACCCCCTACACGCTTTTTCAAGTAGCATACGCGGATGGATTCTATCGTATCAATAAAGCAGCTTTCGAAAGTTTACGACAACGGCTTTAAGGCCTTAAACAATGTCAGCCTGGATATAAAACGGGGTGAGATTCTGGCACTTCTGGGCCCCAACGGCGCGGGGAAAACAACCCTGATATCCGCCGTTACCGGCATCATTTCCAGCAGCACCGGCAGCATCACCGTCAATGGGTTCGACAACGTTACTCACTTCCGTCAGGCACGCAGCCAGATTGGCCTTGTACCACAGGAACTAACTCTTGGCGCTTTTGACACCGTTTGGAACACGGTTTCGTTTTCGCGCGGTCTGTTTGGTGCAAAACGCAATCCGGCTTATCTGAAGCAGCTATTGATAGACCTTTCATTGTGGGACAAAAAAGACAACCAGTTGCGTATGCTGTCGGGAGGAATGAAACGCCGGGTGCTGATCGCCAAGGCCTTGTCTCATGAACCAGACATTGTGTTTCTTGACGAACCCACCGCGGGGGTGGATGTTGAACTGCGTAAAGATATGTGGCAATTGGTCAACCGGCTGCGGGAATCCGGCGTTACCATCATCCTTACCACCCACTATATTGAAGAAGCCGAGGAGATTGCCGACCGGATCGGCATTATCAGTGACGGCGAATTATTGCTTATTGAGGACAAGAAGGAACTGATGCATAAACTGGGAAAGAAAAAACTGCATATTGAACTGCGTGAACCTACTCTGGAAATTCCAGCAAGTTTAGGTGCCTTCGATATTGAACTGGAAGATCAGGGGTCTACGCTCATTTATACCTATGACACTTCCGCGGAAGCTACCGGCATAACCAACTTGTTACAACAAATCAGCAGTGCTGGACTGCATTTGAAAGACATTCAAACCACACAAAGTTCACTCGAAGACATTTTCGTTGACCTGGTCAGCGACGACCAATACCGTAAGGCTGCGCAATGAACCTGCAGGCGATCAGGGTTATTTACCGGTCAGAGATGTTGCGTGCCTGGAACACGCTGTTCCAGACACTGGCCTCGCCGGTCATTTCAACTTCGCTCTACTTTGTTGTCTTCGGGGGTGCAATTGGTTCCCGAATCCAGACTATCGACGGCGTTGAATATGGATTATTCATCGTGCCCGGCCTGACCATGTTGACACTGCTGACTCAGAGTATTTCCAATGCGTCATTTGCTATCTATTTTCCCAAATTTACCGGAACCATATACGAAATTCTTTCTGCGCCATTGTCGTTCTACGAAGCATTGATTGGCTATGTCGGCGCAGCGGCATCCAAATCTTTTATTATCGGCGTGATCATCCTGATGACTGCCAGTTTGTTTGTTGATTTAAGAATCGAACACCCGTTGTGGATGCTGACCTTTTTGCTACTCACCTGCATCACTTTCAGCCTGTTTGGCTTTATCATCGGCTTATGGGCGGATAATTTTGAGAAATTACAGATCATTCCTATTCTGGTGATCACGCCGCTGGTGTTTCTCGGTGGCAGCTTTTATTCAATCAGTATGCTACCTCCAGTGTGGCAAACAGTGACTTTGTTCAATCCTGTCGTTTACCTCGTCAGCGGCTTCAGGTGGAGCTTTTTCGAGGTGGCTGACGTCAATGTGTGGGTCAGTCTGGCAATGATTTTGATATTTCTGGCCCTGTGCCTGATCGTAGTTTCATGGATGTTTAAAACCGGCTATAAACTTAAAGAGTAGCAGCTGCTGAGTAAGCCGACCTGACGACATCGATAGCGCCATGAAGCCGACCGAAAAACCCTATGATGCAATTATTGTTGGCGGTGGCCACAATGGGTTGGTCTGTGCTTTCTATCTCGCCCGCGCAGGATTAAATACCTGCGTCATCGAACGCTCTAGTGAGGTAGGTGGCGCCGCTATAACAGAGGAGTTTCACCCTGGATTCCGGAATTCGGTGGCCTCCTATACTGTATCGCTGCTGCAGCCCAGGATCATTCAGGATATGCAACTGGCGGAGCACGGGCTGCAGGTGATATTGCGCAAAACGGATAATTTTCTGCCCACTGAAGACGGCTATCTGCTGTCTGGTCGCAACGGCTTGACCGAAAGTGAAATTGCTCGTCATTCAGAACACGATGCACAGGCCTATAAGCAATACCAAACTTCGTTAGAGGGTGTAGTGGCCTGCATTAAACAGTTCCTGCTCACAGCACCGCCAAATGCAGGAGGTGGCCTTGCTGATTTGATCGCGCTTTTGCAAGCTGGCCGGGTTGCCAGCAGATTGTCAATTGAATCGCAGCGTGATCTGCTTGATTTCTTCACTAAATCAGCTGGCGAGATCCTTGATTACTATTTCGAAAATGACACGGTGAAGGCATTATTTGCCTTTGACGCAACAGTCGGTCACTTTGCCTCACCACACGAACCCGGCTCCGCCTATGTGTTATTACATCATGTGTTCGGTGAGGCTGCCGGTGTTGCCGGTGCCTGGGGACATGCCGTCGGGGGAATGGGTGCGATTACCCAGGCAATGCGCAAAGCCTGCGAAATAGCCGGCGTGACCATTATCACTGATACGCCTGTAGAGAAAATTGTTACCGACAACGGCCGGGCGGCGGGCGTGCAGACGGGTAGCCAAGTACTGTATGCACCAATCATCGCCAGCTCAGTGCATCCCAGACTGTTGTTTGAGCAGTTGCTCGAGCCAACTACCTTGAGCGATGATTTCCGCAATCGCATTAAACGCTACCGTTCGCATTCAGGAACATTTCGGATGAATGTCGCGCTGGACAGACTGCCGCAATTTCGCAATGCGCCGCTCAGCACTTTTGAGGGCGAGGATCATCTTACCTCGGGGATCATCATTGCGCCGGACATGCAGTATATGCATGATGCCTGGTTAAGTGCCACAGTAAATGGCTGGTCCGACAAACCCATCATCGAGATGGTTATTCCGTCAACCCTGGATACCAGCCTGGCACCGGCCGGCAAGCATGTCGCCAGTTTGTTTTGCCAGCAATTTGCCTATCAATTACCAGACGGCCGTTGTTGGGATGACGAGCGGGACAGGGCAGCCGTGCACATCATTGCCACCATCGAAGCACAGGCTCCCGGTTTTGCAGATTTGATCCTTGGCCAGCAGGTGCTCAGTCCGCTCGACCTGGAACGCAAATTCGGGCTTATTGGCGGCGATATTTTCCATGGCCGCATGAGTCTTGATCAGTTATTTTCTGCCCGGCCGGTACTCGGTCATGGCGCCTACCGCTCTCCCGTTAAAGGCCTCTACCTTTGCGGCAGCGGCAGCCATCCGGGCGGTGGCGTAACCGGAGCACCCGGCCACAATGCGGCACAGCAGATTATCAAGGATAAACGCCGGACTTTTTTCTAGGCCTTGCTATTGGTAGTCAACCGACTATCAAGCCTAACCCAATAAACCATGAACCACGCCCATGGCGATATAAAACAACAACCAATAACCCGCATCTATAAAGAACAATGCCTTGGTTTTCTGAGAAAACAGGTAATTGGTTCCGATCGCCGGCACAATAAACCCGAGAGCAACACCGAAAGCAGTCATTACTTTTACTGAGAAACTGAGGTCGCCCATATACGTGGCAAAGGTATGCGCCAATGCCCAGGAAGCAATAATACTGAAGGCAAATGCCCCGCCATATATGCTCGGCATATGGCCTTGCTGTACATCATCCTCAGTGAGCCCGACAGCGCCCAGCCATTTTTTACCCATTATCGGTCCATACCACAATCCACCCACCATAAAACCTGTCGCAGCAGCTACTACAACGGCAATCCAGTTCACATCAAATACGTTCATAGCCTGTCTCCTGTGATTTTCTTATACCTATTTATGTAGCACTTATCGCTGTGAATTGCCACGCCGGGCAAAATGATCGAGCCATACTGACCGCTGGATACCAACAGCCGCTAAGTTGCCTGGCTCGGTTCCGCAATCGGTGTGCCCGGCTGTCGAATGGTTCTGAACAAGGCAATTCCCAACCATGCAAACAAAATCCCTATCAGTGGGTTAATCCAATTAAGAAAGCTCCACTGCGCGTATTCAAGCGTCGCCACACCGAGGGTTGCCGTATAGAATGCACCCGTGGTAGTCCAAGGGATGAGCGCAGTCATCAGGGTTCCTCCTTCCTCAATTGAACGCGAAAGTACCTTCCTGTCGACGCCAACCTCATCAAACTTTTCCTTGAACATCTGCCCGCTGAGCACGATCGAAACATAGCTTTCACCCAGTAAAAGGTTACCGGCGAAGGTCCCGGTTATTGCGCAGGTCACAACACTGGCGGCGCGCTTAACCTGGCTGAGCAACCAGTCCATCATCACTTTGAGAAAGCCCATGTGCTCCATGATGGCCCCAAGTGAAATGGCAATAAATGAGAGGGTAAAGGTCCACGCCATTTCGGTGATACCACCGCGATTGAGCAAAGCATTGAGTTTGTCGTTTCCAGTTTCCAATTTCGCGCCGTCATAAAAACTGGTGATTACTTCGGATAGATTATAGTCCTGCACCAAAACAGCCAGTGCTGCCGCCACCAGCGAAGCAACTAACATGCCCGCTTCGGCAATAACCCCCTTTATAGACAGCACCAGCAACACGACCAGTGGCAATAGCATCCAGATGTTGATGGTAAACGTCGAATCCAGTCCGGCCATCAGTATGTCCAATTCCTGTTGTGGTAAGGTGCTATCTGCGAAACGCATCCCCAGCCAACTGAATAAAGCAAGTGTGATCAGATAGCTGGGTATGGTGGTGTATGCCATGCTCCTTATATGTGCGTAAAGATCGGTTTCCGCCGACAAAGCAGACAGATTGGTAGTGTCCGATACTGGTGACATCTTATCCCCGAAACTGGCGCCTGACACAACCATACCCGCTACCAGTGGTAATGGCATTCCCATCGCTGCGCCGATTCCGATCAATACCACGCCACCGGTACCCACAGTTCCCCAGGACGTGCCTACTGCCAGCGACATGACACTGCAAAGAATCAACCCGGCTGGCAGAAAAATTGCCGGATGCATGAATTTGAGGCCATAGTAAATCAACGTGCCGACTGTCCCACTTAAAATAAATGTTGCGATAACTACGCCTATGGTGAGGAAAATGAACATCGCCGGCATAGCCCGATCCATGCCATCCCGCATTGCGGCCCGCACCTGGGGCAAGGTCGCGCGCAGCGGTAATGAAGACAATACGACCCACACGATGCCCAACAGCAAGATGCCATGCAGACCAGCTTTCAACTTAAAGATTGCGAAAGGAATCCAAACAGCCAGTCCCAGCAAAGTAATGGCCGCGTGCAGCACAGAAGGATCACGTTTTGTGTTCATCGTCGAGAATTACGTTAATCAAGGATGACAAGAGATTACCCTATTATCGACGCACACACATTTATATCGTTGGAAATCGAGTATGCACGCCTGAACAGAGATTGGCTACAAACAGCTACATCACCCAGGTGCTAGTTTACTTGTTGCCGCCAGCAGAGTACCTTAGCCGCAATAACATATAGCCGGAGCCCGCGTTATGAAAAAATCAGTCCTGATCCTTTTGCTGACAATTATTATGGTATTGCCGGCATGCGAAAAACCAGCTGGACCGGAAATCGCCGCCGATACCACTTCGGATTTACAACCTGTCGAGAAGTCAGCTGCTGAAGAATTTAACTGGCGTCCGGAACGTTTTGCCGACATCCAGATTATTCGCTACCAGGTGCCCGGTTTTGACCAGTTGTCGCTGTCTCAAAAATCCCTGGTTTATTATCTGGTGCAGGCCGGCATGGAGGGTCGCGATATCACCTGGGACCAGAACTACCGCCACAATCTGGCGATTCGGCGGGCACTGGAAGCGATAATCGAGCAATCAAATGCAGATAAAAATACCGATGACTGGGCTGAGTTGATGCTGTATGCGCGGCGCGTGTTTTTCGCCAACGGCATTCACCACCATTACTCGGGCGACAAGTTCAAGCCGGGCTTCAGCGAGGAATATTTGTCAGGCGTTTTACAGCAAGTCGGCAGATCGTTGAATGATGATGCAATGCGCGCAATATTTGACGCCGGTTATGATGCCAAAAAAGTGAATCAGGATCCTGAAAAAGATCTGGTTAAAGACTCAGCGGTGAATTTTTACGGCCCGGACATTACCGCTGATGAAGTAACTGCTTACTACGCCGCTAAAACTGATGTTGATCCTGCCCGCCCGGTATTGCAT
>JAHHOC010000491.1 GCA_018677115.1 Arenicella sp.
GAGAATGTCCTCGCCAGCTTGCCACAACTGGTAAAAGGTGCGTCTCCCAGCACAGGGGCGATGTCACGATCTTTAGCAGTTGCCAACCAAAATCCCGGCAAACGGACTCTACTGCAACTTGAGAGCAGCCTATCACCCAAGGTGCTGGATGCGGCAATCCAGATCGTGGATCAGGATCCAATGGTATTGAGCACCTGGGTCAATAATACCGGAACCAAGATGTCCGGGCGTTACCGGGTCGGTGCAGGCCTGGAACACCGCAATGTATTTAACCGCGACCATATTGTTAACCTCTCTTTCATCACCTCTCCGGAAAGCTTTGACTCGGTCCAGCAAACCGCCCTCACCTACCAGATGCCGTTTTACAAACTCGGTGGCAAGCTTAATTTTCTTGCCGTGAAATCAGATATTGATACCGGCACCGTGGCAGATGTTTTTGAGGTAGCCGGACGTGGCGAGGTGTTGGGATTCGGTTACACGCACGTCTTGCCGAGCGTGGGCAAATTCCGTCATCAGGTTAATGCGCAGCTGACGGATAAACTTTTCGAAAACGACATTGTGTTTTCTGGCGAACAAGTTGGACCCAACGTCCGCAGTCGCCCGATTTCACTCGGCTACCAGGCCAGTTGGCGATCCGAGACCCTGACTGTGAGCGGCTCCGTGGGATATACCAAGAATACTAACGGCGGGCGCTTCAGTGACCAGGCAAACTATGAATTGTCTCGCAGTGGCGCGACCTCCGACTGGGAAACGTACGACGCAGAATTGAGCCTCCAATACAACATGGACGAATGGCTGCTGTCTAGCAACTTCAGTTACAGTGGCAGCAGTGACAGGCTGATTACCGGCGAACAGTTCGCGTTGGGAGGAGCCAGCTCTGTGCGCGGCATGGAGGAGCGCGAATTAAACGGTGATAAAGGATACCGCCTCGGCATCCAGCTGTGGGCGCCGCCGTTAAAATACAACTTTCGGCCGGTGTTATTTTTGGACGCCGGCAAAACCCGGATAAATCGTCCACAAGTTGATGAGTTGACTGACGAGTCGGTGGCGTCGGCCGGCGTGACTTTTTACTGGAACCCCTCCCCCAAGCTGAATCTTTCAATGTCGCTGGCGCACCTGTTTGACGGTATCGACGCCTCACAGGCGGCAGCCAACGAATTGTCACAGGACGGCGACAATAGAATTCACTTCAATTTTGCCTACCGCTTTTAGTGGAAAAGGAATTAATGGTGACAATTAAAAAGACTTTTTTGCTGTTGCTGGTTACGGCCTTTTTTTTGGCGCGACCAGCTTTCGGCAGCACTGAAAATGGCTCCGTATTAATGGTCAAGGGAGTAGTCACTGCCACTTCGGAAACCCAGCTAAGTCGCACGCTTGTTAAAGGTGCAGCGGTTTTTTCAGGGGACGTTATTAATACAGCGCCACAGAGCTTCACAGTGATCCGCATGCTTGATAACACCAAATTAACCATGCGACCGGATACCACCATCGCGATCGGGGAATTCAACCTCGACAAGGGCAAAGAAGAAGCATGTGTGAATTTGATCAAGGGTGGCCTTCGTACTGTCACCGGCCTGATTGGGCAGCGTAAACCGGATGCGTTCCTGCTGGATACGCCGGTTGCATCCATTGGTATTCGGGGAACCGATTTTGTGACCCGGATATGTGAAGGCGAACTCTGCCAACTGGATCAGAATAAATATATTGAACAGAGTCTGGGGGCGGTTGATGACCCGGCATTTGCCGAAATCCTCAATGAAGAACTCCCGGAAGGTGCGTATGCGCATTGTGTAACAGGATCTATTGTCATGAGCCAGTGCGCGGGCCAGGCGGAGGGCTTTCAGGTCGGACAGTGCCGGCAGACTCAGCAAGCAGACTGTTTTGAGGTGAACCTGAATGCCGGCCAAGCCGGATATGTGGGCCAGACCTACCTCCAGACTGAGGGTGATTCGGGAGTATTACCTGCCGTACCTAAATTTATTGAAAGTGACCCCTACCTGAAATTGTCTGATATGGACGATGGCGAACTGGGGTTAATTGAATTCTTCTCTGAAGGTGAATCCATAAACCAACAGTGTACCTTCTAGTCGGTCGCGTTTCGGCCAGGTGACGATATGATGCAGCATACAATTGTGATTAGCTTAGGCGGCAGGACAAGGCAGCTCGCGCTTTCTGTGTGCAGGCGGTTGCGAGGTCGCAAGGCAAGCTACCTGCTGCTGAGTATGCTGCTGTGTTTTACTTCCGCTCAGGCCAACCCGACTAATCCGCATGTAGTTGCCGGAGGCGCAACCTTTGCAGCTTCGAATAACCTCCTCGAGATTTCCAATCTACCCGGCACAATTATAAATTGGCAGGACTTCTCGATCGCCTCTGATGAGATCACCCGATTTATCCAGCAATCGGCTTCCTCAGCAGTATTAAAC
>JAHHOC010000503.1 GCA_018677115.1 Arenicella sp.
ATCGAATCCCACACCGTGCCGCCGCCGCCAGCCTCCCACCATTGTCCGTTCCAGGTCTCGGCGGCCATTTCCATGGTCTTACTTTCAAACCCGTCTGCCGGATTCCCGGGCACTGTGTAAAATCGCCACAGCTGCGCTCCGTCTTGCGCATTGTATGCGGTGATGTAGCCACGCACGCCCAATTCAGCGCCGCCATTACCGATAATAACTTTGCCCTTGATAATTCTGGGGGCACCGGTAATGGTGTACGGTTTACTCTTGTCGATAGTATTTATATCCCAGTTTTTGTCACCAGTCTTGGCGTCTAATGAAATCAGCCTGCCATCTATGGTGGCGGTGATCACCGAGTTGCCCCAAATTGCAACACCGCGGTTTACCGCATCACAACAACCCTTGGCAGCCTGTTCTTTGTCGACCTGCGGGTCAAAACGCCACAGCATTTCACCATTGCGGGCGTCAAGTGCATGCACGATATTCCATGTGGAGGTGACGTACATTACCCCGTCATGCACAATTGGCGTGACTTCGATGCCGCGGCTGGTACCAAAATCATAGGACCAGTGCAATCCGAGGTCAGACACGTTTTCGTTGTTAATACTAATTAACGGTGAGTGACGCTGTTCGGAGTATGTGCGGCCATGCGTTAACCAACTGCTGGAATCGGCAGCAATTATTTTTTCGGCGTCGACGGTATTCTGCTGGTCAGGTTCAGCACCTGACTGCTGCTTGACAGGCTGGGCAGGTTCACTGCACCCGAGAAGTAGGATGGCAGGGGCCAGCAGGGTAATCAATAAGTTTCGCATATCAACATTCCAGGATTAGTTTTCAAATAGTGAGTGCGGCGTCAAGCGCGTTCATGAGTATATACCAGTCTTTTTAGTTAAGAGTGAAATATCCAAGAGCGTAAATGATGAGCAATACGATTTGTTATCATATTGAGATCAGTAATCTACTAAAACCGCAATCATGATGAAATTACTGCTCGCAGCAGCGATTTTTTTTCTCTCTACGCCAGTGACAGCTGATAGCGCCCGGGAGACTGCACACGCAAAAAAATCGCTGGAGATCTACAGCAAGATAATATCCATCCCTACCGTAGCGGGCAGAGACCAGGTACCAGTTATGGCACGCTATCTGGCAGATCAGTTCCGTGATGCCGGGTTTGCGGAACAAGACATCAGTATTTTACCGGTAGACGTAACCGCTGCTCTTGTAGTTCGCTACAGAGGCGATGACTCAAGCGGCGAAAAACCCATATTATTGTTGGCACATATGGATGTAGTTGAAGCGCTGGCAGAAGACTGGGAACGTCCTCCCTTTGAATTAACGCAGGACGACACATTTTTCTACGGTCGGGGCACAGTAGACAATAAACTGGGCGTGGCGATGCTTGCTTCGACTTTTGTTCGCCTGAAGAAGGAAGGTTTTGTGCCTACCCGCGATTTGATTATTGCTTTTACCGGAGATGAGGAGTCCACGATGATCAGCACCCGGATGCTGGCTGAGGATACACCGATATTGGCAGGAGCAGCGTTCGCCCTGAACTCGGACGCCGGAGGTGGTGCCCTCAGTGCGGATGGCAAAGCAGTCGGCTACAGGGTGCAGGCAGCTGAAAAAACCTATGCAACCTTTGAACTCACGGTCCGCAATGCAGGCGGCCACAGTTCACGGCCGCGTGCCGACAATGCGATCTATGAGCTGGCTGCAGCGTTGCGTAAGATTCAAGACCACCGCTTTCCGGTCAAATCCTCAAAAATGACCCGAGACTATTTCCGTATTACCGGCCAGCAGATGGGCGGCGAGTTGGGTAGAGCCATGATTGATTTTGCCAATGACACTGAAAACCAGCAGGCAGCAGACCGACTTGCGTTGGAACCCTCCTATGTGGGAACCACCCGCACCACCTGCGTGGCTACCATGCTTTCAGCCGGCCATGCGGAAAATGCCCTGCCGCAATCAGCTACCGCCACCATCAATTGCCGCATCTTCCCGGGAGTTTCCGTTGAAAGTGTAAAATCCACCTTGCAGCAGGTGGTCGAAAACGAGTCGATAGAATTCGTCACTCTTGATGACCCGATTGAAAGCCCCATTTCGGAACTGCGCGAAGACGTGATGGAGGCGATATCAAAGGCGGTTCACTCGCGCTATCCGGATCTGCCTATCATGGCCTATATGGAATCAGGCGGCACAGATGGCA
This sequence comes from Arenicella sp., assembly GCA_018677115.1. Classification (GTDB taxonomy): domain Bacteria; phylum Pseudomonadota; class Gammaproteobacteria; order Arenicellales; family Arenicellaceae; genus Arenicella. Next base: position 2,198 of record JAHHOC010000503.1, read on the forward strand.
TGCACTTCCGTTCAAATGGAATCCCTACATGGGCCATGTCCAGTGCGTTTATGAACCCGGACGACATGTATGCGCACGGATTGAACGAACGGCTGCCGATAAAGGCGTTTTATGATGGTCTGGATCACTGGAGTGTGATCTTGAAGGAATTGGCAGGCCCAAAAGCGGATCAGTAACTATGCCCCCCACTTATCAACCAGCTGTCGAACTGTTTTAGCGAATGCCGGCTGCTTGTATTTTTGAAATACCGCCCACGAACAGAATGAATGCAGATTGGTTACCCGGTGCGGGAAAAGAATCCCGTCCAGATGATCATACTCGTGTTGCCATGTGCAGGCAGAATAGCCTCGAATCTCATGTGAAGCGATTTCGCCATTGCGGTCAAAATATGAAACGGCGATTTCGACGTGTCGATCCACGTCAGCACGGATTTGCGGTACCGATAAGCACCCTTCATTGGAAATAAATGTCTCATCGCTGAGAAATTCAATAGAGGGGTTGATTGCAATCGTCAGGGGTATTGAAGGCTTGTAGGGATAGCGGGGGTTATCGGCAACTTCGATCACAAATATGCGGTATGGAATGCCTATCTGGTTCGCAGCGATGCCGGCGCCATTGGCGTCGCGCATTGTGTCGATCATGTCGTCAATCCACGCCTGTACTTTGGGAGTCCTAATATCCTCAAACTCCACTTCCTCGGCACGAGCCGCCAAAACAGGATGACCGATCTGCAAAATTTCCCTTACTGGCATGGTCGATATCAGGCTTTGCCCTCGATGAAGCCATTCGACCAGGATCCAAACACGTTGTTTTGGATCAATTCGGCGATTGCTTCCAGATCAGGTTGAAAATAGCGATCATGATTCCAATATGGCGCAACCTCGCGGATCTGCGCCCAGTAGTCCTCCAACACTTTATTTGATTTAAGCGGTCGACGTAATTCGATTCCCTGGCAGGCTGCCAGCAATTCGATGGCGACAATATACCGGGTGTTCAAATTCATGTCGCTCAAACGGCGTGCAGCAAAGGTAGACATGCTGACATGGTCCTCCTGATTTGCCGATGTTGGAATGCTGTCAACACTGGCCGGGTGGGCAAAGCTTTTGTTCTCGCTGGCCAGTGCTGCAGCGGTAACCTGCGCAATCATGAATCCACTGTTGATGCCCGCGTCTTCGACCAGAAAGGCTGGCAATTGGCTCATGTTTACATCCAGTAACATTGCCATGCGGCGTTCCGACATAGCACCAATCTCAGCGATTGCCAAAGCAATATTGTCTGCCGCAAAAGCGATCGGTTGAGCATGAAAATTACCTCCGGATAAGATGTCTCCCTCGTCGGCAAAGATGAGCGGGTTATCGGACACCGCGTTGGCTTCTATTTCAATGATTGCCCCTGCGTTACGGAGTTGGTCGAGGCAAGCGCCCATAACCTGGGGCTGACAACGCAGCGAATATGGGTCCTGCACTTTGTCGCAATCTGCGTGAGAGTCGTTCATTTCACTGGGCTGCAGCAATTTGCGAAAAATAAGCGCTGCCTCAATCTGCCCGACCTGGCCGCGCACCGCCTGGATACGGGCATCAAAAGGCGCGCGGCTGGCGAGGGCCGCCTCTACTGTCAAGCTGCCTGAAACAAATGCCGAATTGATGTTTTGCTCAGCTTCGAACAGGCCTTTCAGGGCCAGGGCTGTTGAAACCTGTGTGCCATTCAGAAGCGCCAGCCCCTCTTTTGCACTCAGCTGTAGGGATTTCAATCCGAGATTGTTGAACGCGGTGGTGCTGGCAACCAACTCACCATTGAAATGCACCATACCTTCGCCAATGACAGGCAAGCTCATATGTGCAAGTGGTGCCAGGTCACCTGACGCTCCCACCGAACCTTTCTCTGGTATCGCAGGCAGCACGTCATTGTTCAGCATTGCTAACAGTAATTCGATTACCTCCCTGCGAATGCCAGAGACACCCTGTGACACGGCATTAATTTTCAACAGCAGAACCAGGCGGACAACCGCGGCATTCAGGTAATCACCCACTCCGGTGGCATGTGAAAGGATTAAATTATGCTGCAGGTCAGAAAGCAGGTTGTTATCAATATGTTGCTGCGCAAGCCGGCCAAAACCGGTATTCACCCCATAAACTATATCGCCGCCCTCAACCTTTTGCTCCACCACTCGACGGGCCTTATTCACCGCCGTCCAGACCGAGCTGTCGATGTCGAGATGCGTACCATCAAAATAGACTTGCCGCAGAGTGGATAGGCTCAACGCACCAGGTTCGAGGCTTAGCTTGTTCATAGGCTTGCTGTTAGTTCTTTTAAGGTGGCTTGAAAGCGCTGGTTTATTTTTGATTCATAATAGTGATGACCGTTTTCGATAACACGCGCTCCCCCAACATATACATCGCGCACCGCATTGTCATTGCCGGAGAAAATCCAGCTATCCAAAATCTCGTCACCGCTGCGTTCACACAACAACGGCTTCGTAATGTCCAACACGATAAAATCGGCTCGCTTGCCCACCGCTATTGCGCCACTGTTATGACCACATGCCTGCGCACCGCCCGCTGTCGCCACTTCGAACAGGTTACGCCCGGTGCTGCGTTGTGGTCCACCCGATAGCTGATTACGGGTATGGTGAATCAGACGTTGACCGTACTCAAACCAACGCAATTCTTCAACCGGCGATACAGAGATATGACTATCAGAGCCAATCCCCAGTTTGCCGCCCTGCTGCAGATACGGTTTTGCATTAAATAAACCATCACCGAGATTGCCCTCGGTGGTGGGACAAATTCCGGCAACTGCGCCACTATTAGCAAGGCGCGTAGTCTCCCCCTCTGTCATATGAGTTGCGTGGATCAAGCTCCAGTTGGCATCAACATCGAAATTATCCAGCAAATAGTCAACCGGGCGTACTCCGCTCCAGTTGATGCATTCATCGACTTCGCGTATCTGCTCAGCAATATGAATGTGGACTGGTTTTGCCCCAAGCGCGTCGGCACCCGCCAATACTTCAGCAAACCCCTGTTTGCTTATCGCCCGCAGGGAATGCGCAGCGACGGCGGTTATAACATTCGGGTCATTGCGGCCTTGCTCCTGCAGAAGTTTGACAATTGACAATATGTTATGCGGATCATTGGCAAAACGACGTTGTTGATCGGAGATGGGTGCGCAGTCAAACCCACCGAACTGGTAGTAGACCGGCACATTGGTTATCCCCAGCCCAACATCGTTTGCAGCCGCCAGAGTCTGCAATGACATTTCGGCGATGTTGTCGTAATGAGATCCGTCACCTTGATGGTGCAGGTATTGGAATTCGGCAACCCGGGTATATCCCGCCTTGAGCATTTCCACATAGAGCTGTGCTGCGATAGCATATAGTTGATGCGGCTCGATGGAATCCAGGAATCCATACATGGTCGTTCGCCAGGTCCAGAAACTGTCACTGGCGTCGCCGGCCCGTTCTGCCAGCCCCGCCATCGCCCGCTGATGGGCATGTGAATGAAGATTGGCTATTCCCGGCAGCGCGCAACCGCCAGCGGCTGCGGCTGCGGCTACACCAGTCTCCACCGCACTGATACTGCCGGCATCATCAATCTCAATCGACACGTCGTCAGCCCAACCTTCCGGCAATAAGGCACATTGGAATGTGAGTCTGGTCAAAATTTATTACCGTTTCAGGGCTTGTGCAAAGTTATTATGAGCGCCAGTGTAAAATACTATACATGTATATACAAGTGGTGATGGATATGTTTAAATCGCCTTGGCTGGCCTCTACACCAACAACATTAAATGATCATAAAAAACTCTGACAAACCATGGGATGCGGTCTGGTTTAACGCGCGTCTAGCCACCATGGCTAGCGGAGCACAGCCATATGGGCTGCTTGAGAACGCGGCTGTTGGGGTGCGCAACGGCCGCATCGAATGGATTGGTGATACTGACCAATTGCCCCACGCGGTGTTAAATAACTGCCCTCAGCAAGTGGACTGTAAAGGATTGCTGGTTACCCCCGGGTTGATTGATTGCCACACCCACCTGGTGTACGGCGGCAACCGCACAAATGAATTTGAGCAGCGCTTAAACGGTGTGAGCTACGAGCAAATCTCCCGGGCCGGAGGCGGCATCGCCGCCACCGTCGCCGCCACCCGCGCTGCCTCAGCAGCAGAGCTTCTGGAAGCAGCACGCGGCAGGCTGGAGGGCTTACTCGCTGAAGGCTTGACCACTGTGGAAATTAAATCCGGCTACGGATTGAACCTGCCGGATGAACTGAAAATATTGCGTGTTGCACGACAGCTGGGCGAAGAATATCCGTTAGAAGTGGTAACCACTTTTCTGGGAGCACATGCAACACCGCCGGAGTACCAGAACCGTGAAGAAGACTATATTGATCTGGTCTGTGACCAGATATTACCGGCTGTAGCTGATGAGAACCTTGCTGACGCAGTTGATGCCTTCTGCGAAAACATTGCCTTCACGCCACAACAGGTGAGCAGGGTATTCGACGCTGCCGGTTACCACAAACTGCCGGTTAAACTTCATGCTGAACAGCTAAGTGACAGCAAAGGTGCTGTGCTGGCAAGCTCCTATGGTGCATTGTCGGTTGACCATCTTGAGTATCTGACCGAACAGGACGTGGCAAAGCTAGCCGCCAGTAATACCGTGGCAGTTCTGTTGCCCGGCGCCTTTTACTTCCTGTCGGAGACCAAATTGCCACCGGTCGATGCCCTGAGAGAACACAATGTAGCCATTGCCATTGCCAGCGACAGCAACCCCGGGAGTTCACCGGTCGGTTCCCTGCTGTTAATGCTGAACATGGCATGCACCTTATTCAAACTGACACCTGAGGAAGCCCTGGCGGGGGTAACCCGTAATGCTGCACGGGCCCTGGGCCGGGGCGATAGAATCGGCACGCTGGAAGTGGGCAAGCAGGCCGACATGGTGCTATGGCGTATATCTGACCCCGCTGAATTAAGCTACCGGATCGGCGGCAACCCATGCAATCAAGTTATGTACCGGGGAAAGCCGAGATGAGCATCGAAGTTACTAAAATGCAGTTGTCGGGTGATACCAGTGTGCCGATGTATCAGCAGATCAAAAACGCCATTAGCGCCAAAATCAACGACGGTGAGTGGCAGCCGGGGCAGATGATTCCCTCTGAAAACAGGCTTGCGGAAGATCTCGGCGTGAGCCGGATGACAATCAATAGGCCACTTCGTGAGTTAACCACAGAGGGCCTGCTGAAGCGTGTGCATGGCTTGGGCACATTTGTCGCCGAACCTCCGCGGCACGCACACCTGATTGAACTGCGTTCGATAGCGGAAGAAATAAAAGCACTCGGTAAGACGCATAGCGCAGAGATTCTGACCCTCACTGAAGTAGCGGCTGATGAGGCGCTGGCGGAGCGCATGAATGTAAAACCTGGGGCGACACTGTTTCACATTGTGGTGATTCACTACCAGGATGAGTTGCCTATGCAGCTTGAGTCGCGCTATGTGAATCCGGCAATCGTGCCCGACTTTTTGCAGGTGGACTTTGAGCACACTACGCCAACGGATTATCTGATGAGCCAGTTGCGCCCTGACGAATTGGAACACGTGGTGCAGGCCATTATGCCGGATGATTCCATTGCTGCACACCTGGCCATACCGCTGTCAGAACCATGTCTCAAATTAAAGCGGCGCACATGGAAAAATGATCACATTGTCACCTCCGCAGAATTGATCTACCCCAGTAGCCGCTATGACCTAGGGGCACGTTATTCACCCGCGTTACCGCGTTGAATAAATATACCGAATTAACAAACTACGTTCTATTTATAACCAAATCCAGGATACCAAAATGAGCAACAAGACCCGACGCGATCCCGCCAGGCACATCCGTGCTCCGCGGGGAACAGAACTCAACTGCAAGAGCTGGTTGACCGAGGCACCCTATCGGATGCTGCAGAACAATCTTGACGCTGAAGTAGCTGAACGGCCGGAAGAACTGGTTGTCTATGGGGGCATAGGCCGCGCTGCACGAAATTGGGAAGCCTTCGACGATATTCTGGCGATTCTCGAAAACATGGAAGATAACGAAAGCTTGTGTGTTCAATCCGGTAAGCCGGTGGGCGTATTCCAAACTCACGTAGACGCGCCGCGGGTGTTAATTGCCAATTCCAACCTGGTACCGAACTGGTCGAATTGGGAGCACTTTAACCAATTGGATAAGAACGATTTGATGATGTATGGACAAATGACTGCCGGCAGTTGGATATATATCGGCTCGCAGGGCATCGTACAGGGAACCTATGAGA
>JAHHOC010000045.1 GCA_018677115.1 Arenicella sp.
GCACGGTAGTACTTACCGGAACTTTAGCGAGTATGGATCGCAGTGCCGCCAAAAAACGTTTGCAGGCACTGGGAGCTAAAGTCACCGGCAGCGTTTCGCGTAACACCACTATGGTGGTTGTCGGTGCCGATGCGGGAAGCAAGGCGAGCAAGGCCAGGGAACTGGGTGTTGAATCGATTGATGAGGATCAATTTCTTCGCCTGTTGGCGGATTTGGAATAAAATCAATCCGCAGCACAATTATAGCGATGTTGCTGCCGAGGCAGGGTTGTTAAAAAGCCAGCCTGAATTCACAACCTGGCATTAGCCTTGCGGATGCGGTAATTCGGGAAAGATATCACGGTTGCGCCGCTGAGCGCCTGATGATCATCGCTGTTTGCTTTCTGCTCAATCTCAATAAGATGGGAAAAACGGTTGCCGATATGCCAGGCAATTTCTTCGAGCAACTCAATATCAAACAAATCATCCTTATGTTCACCGCGCAGACCGTACGCAACTTCGCCCAAAATATCCAAAACCGCATTCATCCTGATGTCTGAATCGAGGCTGCTACAGTCATTGCGTTTGTAAGACTGCTCAATGATCTGGCGCATGTATTCCTTGGGGTCGTAGCTCAGTACTATAAATTCCTTTAAATTGCCGGCATGGGGATTCAACCCCAACCAGGCATCACCAAGTTCATCCGCTATATATTGCCAGAATGTACGGAATGAAACGGTGGCACTTGATTCAGCTTCAGAATGTAGCACAGCAAATATTATTGATGCTCCGGTTAAGTATTACGACTAAATCAGCTATGTTAGTATTGCGCACTTTCACAGCTTACTGTCCTTTTGTATCGCGTCCTTTGGCTTGAGTCAACTTTTATGTATGAGCTAACCGCTCAGCGGCCGGGGATTCGTGCGTTCACCTATTCTGCAGTTCGTAACCAGCGTATAGATATTGTATGAACCAGCGTTCAGAGTTATTTAACGTGGCCATTGTCGGTGCCACCGGTGCGGTCGGAGAGATGCTGCTGGAGGTTCTCGAGCAGCGCAATTTCCCGGTTAAACAGTTGTATTTGCTTGCCAGCGAGCGCTCAGTTGGTGAAAGTCGAACGTTTAACGGGAGTAAACTTCAGGTTGAGAATCTGGCGGATTTTGATTTCAGCCAGGTTGAAATCGGCTTTTTCTCCGCAGGCGGATCAATATCGGCAGAATTCGCCCCCAGGGCGGCGGCGGCTGGTTGTGTGGTGATTGATAATACGTCACATTTTCGTTACGACGACGACAAGCCGCTCATAGTCCCGGAAGTAAACGCAAATGCTATCGGGCAATATAGCGCCACCAATATAATCGCCAACCCGAACTGCTCTACCATTCAGATGCTGGTGGCCCTGAAACCCATTCATGACGCAGTCGGAATCGAGCGTATCAATGTGTGTACTTACCAGGCAGTGTCGGGAACCGGCAAAACAGCGATGCAGGAACTGGCAGGTCAAACCGCCAACCTGCTGAATGCAAAATCGATCAAGAACGACGTCTACCCAAAGCAGATTGCCTTCAATGCGCTGCCGCAAATCGACGTATTCATGGACAATGGTTATACCAGGGAGGAGATGAAAATGGTCTGGGAAACCAGGAAAATAATGCAAGATGATAGCATTGAGGTTAATCCCACGGCGGTTAGAGTTCCCGTGTTCTATGGGCACTCGGAGGCCTGCCATATCGAAACCCGGGAAAAAATATCAGCTGCCGAGGCCAGGGAGTTACTGGATAAGGCGCCAGGGGTGGAGGTTATTGATGAGCGCTTGGACGGGGGCTATCCCACTGCCGTTACCGAGGCAGCCGGTAGTGATGCTGTCTATGTGGGGCGTATTCGCGAGGATATTTCCCATCCGCGCGGCTTGAATTTATGGATTGTGTCCGACAATTTACGCAAGGGTGCGGCTACCAACAGTATCCAGATAGCTGAGCACCTGGTAAGTGACTATCTCTAAGGGCGCAATCAGTTCGCCAATTGGTCGTTTCTAGAATTAACAAGGATTATCACTTTGGGATTGCTAAAAAGTAATGTAAGTTGTTACAATACGAAGCTAACTACCTAAAACTTAATATAAAAATGATATTCCCTGCGGGGTAAAACACGCAGGTCACATAGACTGGAGCGGTTGTAAACACGTTTTGCGTTGGCGACCAGTGTGTGACAATAAACGTGTTGAACCGCGCCAATGCTAATATGCAACCCAGTCGGGGGTTCGGAGTGATTATGCTTCTGCAAACAACACTATTTGCTTCAAAACGGTTAAATAATTTTATTCCAGGATACAGCAGGGCGATGCTGGGCGCGGTGACACGAGTATCAATGCTATCTGCGACCTTTGCTGCTATGGCCGTTCTGATGGTTGGAAACGCTCACGCCCTTGGACTTGGCAATCTTGAAGTTGAATCAAACCTTGATCAACCGCTCAGGGGGTCAATCGAGTTGCGTGTTGCTGAAGGCGATGATATTGACAGCATATCGGTGTCTATTGCGTCACGCGATGAATTCGACCGACTGGGAATCAGTTACCCCGATTATCTAAAGGACATCACGATAAATTTCGATACTTACCCGGGTGGAAGCGTATTGCGCATTAGCAGTGAAAACGTTGTCATCCGCGAACCTTTTATTCAGTTTTTAGTCCGGGTCGACTGGTCAGGCGGCAGCTTTTTGCGTGAATACACAGCCCTGATCGATCCCCCGACTTATGCCGCTGAAACACCGCGGGCTGTTGCAGCACCGCAGGCAGTAGGTG
>JAHHOC010000047.1 GCA_018677115.1 Arenicella sp.
CAAAAACAGCCAAGCAACGCGCTGCCATCCTGCGCAACTGGTTTGAACTGGTGATGCAGCATCAAACTGACCTGGCAACGATACTGACCGCTGAACAAGGTAAACCTTTAGCAGAGGCCGCTGGTGAGATTGCTTACGGTGCCAACTATATAGAGTGGTTTGCCGAAGAGGCCAAGCGTATTTACGGCGACACCATTCCCTCACTGTCCAGCAACAGCCGCATCGTGGTGCTGAAACAGCCAGTGGGCGTAGTGGCTGCGATCACTCCATGGAACTTCCCCAATGCGATGATCACCCGCAAGGCCGCACCGGCCTTGGCAGCAGGCTGCAGTTTCATCGTTAAACCCGCTGCAGAGACACCATTGTCCGCCCTCGCATTGGCAACGCTGGCCGAGGAGGCGGGGGTACCAGCGGGTGTTTTCAATGTAGTCATAAGTGATCAATCACGGCCCATCGGGCAGGTGCTGACCGGCGACCCCCGGGTAGCGAAATTTTCCTTCACCGGCTCCACTGCGGTGGGCAAGGTGTTGCTGGCGCAATGCGCCCAGACGGTGAAAAAAGTCACGATGGAGCTGGGTGGTAATGCACCATTCATCGTGTTTGACGACGCTGATCTTGATGAAGCGGTTAAGGGCGCGATGCTGTCCAAATACCGCAATGCCGGGCAGACCTGCGTGTGCACCAATCGCATCCTCGTACAAAATGGCGTGGTTGAGGAATTCACAGCCAAGCTGGTGCAAGCAGTTGGCGAACTTAAGGTGGGCCGCGGTGATGAGGATGGAGTCAGCATCGGCCCGGTTATTAACAAGGGCGCCGCTGATTCTATTGCCGAACTGGTCGATAAAGCCATCGCAGGCGGTGCCCGCGCGGAGATTGGTGGCGGCCGCACAGAGCTTGGTGACAGCTTCATTCAACCTACTGTGCTGAGCGGTGTGACCGCCGATATGGCGGTGGCGCGGGAAGAGATTTTCGGCCCGGTGGCGCCGATCATCGAGTTTGCTGATGAGCGACAGGCGATCGAACTGGCGAACGACACCGAGGTCGGTCTGGCATCCTACGTCTACACACGGGACATGGGTCGCATGTGGCGAGTATCAGAAGCTCTCGAGTATGGCATGGTTGGTATCAATGAAGGCATCATATCCAACGAAGCAGCCCCTTTTGGCGGCATCAAGGAGTCCGGGATGGGCCGCGAGGGGTCGAAATACGGGATTGATGATTATCTGGAAATCAAGTATCTGTGCATGAGCGGCATAGACCAGTAAGCACTGACCTGAGCAACTCATTTGAGCATGCAGAAATCAGCTACCCAGCCGGTTTTTTTGGTCTTTGGTTGGCTGTAATGCCAACTTTATGGCGTGGAAAAAGATCAGCGTCGATTGTCTCCAGGTAACCGTGCCACACCGCGTGCCCCACTGCGGGCAAAAACACGATCAGGGCAAGGCCAACGGTCAGCATGCCGAGAACCAGCCCGCTGGCGATCAATAAACCCCACACCAGCATAGTAAGTTTGTTGCGCATTACTGCATTGATAGAGGTGACGACTGCAGTAATCGCATCAACATCCCGGTGCATAATCATCGGCAACGAAAACACACTGGCGGCGAAGGTGACACTCAGGAACAGCAGCGCGACCAGGGCCAGCAGTCCAAAGTAAGCGGACATCTCCGAAACAGAGTATTCGCCACTGCTGGGAAGGAATACACTGATCATTGAACTGGCCCGGGCCCAAACCAGGAAGATCACCAGCAAGACCAGTGTGAAAACCAGCTCGGTGCCGATATAGCGCTTGAAAATCGCGGTCAGCGTACGCGCGAACGAGACCGGCATGCCCCGTTCCAGCTGCGCGCTGATTGCATAAGTACCAACGCAGGCCAGCGGCGCAATAAATACAAACCCGCACAGCATCGCAAACATGATCCAGGCACTGCCATATTTCCACGCCATGGCTGTCACCAGCATAATCAACCCGGCCATCAGTAAGCCGTAACCGAGACTTGCCACCGGCGCCCGCCGAACATCCCGGAAACCCAGTTTTAGCCAACGCCAGGGGGCCCCCACCGTCACCTGGTGACAGGGGGCAATAAATGGTAAGTCGTTTAAATCCTGTTGCTCTTCAGTCATATTTGATTCTCAAATATGGATCGCTATCGGCTTGCTGTGCCAGCCAGAATAGTACATTGCTGAGCCGCAAATGTTGATCGGTGTCAAATACCGCAAGGGCGCCACTGCGCGGAGGATATTTGTCAACTTACGCACACACTGCACCGGTAATTAACATCACTGTAGCAAGTGCGGCATTAACTTTGCTCATGATTGTTAACCACTATGCAGGTGTTTCAAGACCATAGCTTGCTCAGGCTTTGTCCGGCAACTTAGAGGCCCACAGAGCCAGCTTGTGCTTCATCGCTACCAGCGACAGTTGCTCCTGTGGCAACGGCACAATCAATTTGTCATGCACCAGCAGACGGTAGATAAATTCAATTTTGTCATTGGCAGAATCGGTCGCTTCAAACTTGACCACGCCCCGGTTTTCACCATAACGCATGCCTACCCTGATAGCTTTCTTCAGCAATTCCTTTTCATCTTTAAGTTTCGACAAGGGTTTTCTCCGTCGATCAGCCAGTCTCCAGCCTACCGAAATTAAGTTAGCAACTCAATTGTTGCGGGCCACACCGAGACGCTGCGCCTGCACATCTACATAATCGATGCAGGCTTGCCAGTCATCATGGTAATAGTCCCTGACCCTCGCTAAGGCTCCATCCTCAATCAATGGTTCGTCGCTCAACCAGGAGTCCGGAATAACCCTGGCCAAGGGCATAAAAATCAGGGTAAACCATAGCAGCAGGCGATGCTTATATTTGTATGTCCAGTTGTGGTCGTCAATAGACCTGGCACTCATGCGCCGCCAGTCATCTTGCGGAGAGAGAAACAAATCAGACAGCTGGCGCCGCAGGCGCAATTGCTTATCGGTATAGGATTTGTGCACCGGTCGTTGATCGAGCCGGGATTTATCTACATCACATTCAAGAAATGCACACAGCAGATCGATATAGAAATCCGGATCACTCAGGTAGTCTTCAAAAATAAGCACCAGTGGTTTGTCACCGGTTGTTTGCTCGACATAGCGAATCAGTTTCATGTACTCAAACTCCCGGCATTGCTGTGTACCGGTATCGTTATCGAGATCCAGAAACTGGTGAAAGCGGATAGTATGCCCATTCTTGGCCTGCAAGCGGTACAGGCTGGAAGCGAGCGCATCCTGTCTACGCAGGGAAATAATAATCTTGCTACCGAAAACCCGTTGCACATCATCGCATCGCTGGTAAATGTATTCGCCGGCCTCACGCGACATCAATATTTTATCAGCCTTGAAGCGCTTCTTCTCCCGCTCGCGAACACGAAATCGGTTGCGCGGAATGTACTGGATGCCGGTCAGCGCGGGGAACACCGTCTTCTGCAGGAAAGTCGATGCCGCCCGCGCGTAGCCGATGTGGAAAAAAGTTTGACGTTCGATCATAGGTGCCAGTTAACGGACGGGACGCAGTGCGTGTACGTTAGCAAACATCAGTCCCCTGCAACAGGGCTCATTTGCCGTTCCAGCAACCACAAACATTCCCCGCTATTCAAATTTATATTCCTTAGTCCTCAAACGGCGCCACTTGCTGGATAGTGGCGATAAGGAAGGCATCGGCACACAATTGCAACGGCGACAAATCGACATCGGTTTCCGTATGCCGGATGAGATTAGCAAATCGTGAATAAATAGCATCGTATTCACCAACCGCCTGCACCAGGGTCGCCAGCCCATCGATAGATAAATTCGCGCCACCGGCATCAAGCCTCAGCAGTCCTCTGTCAGTTGCACACACGATCGACCAGTGTTCACTATTTTCTGCACGCCAATCGAAATCCAGTTCAATTGGAATCTTGGTTGCGGTACTCATTTTCAACCTGGCTGCAATTGGCGCGGCTTTGTTGTCGGGGAAGCTTAACTCGCTTTCAATAACAAACAGCGGCGCGGGGATGATCTCGGTTAGTATCGATAACGCGTTAATGCCCGGGTCAAACACGCCAAGCCCGCCCGGCTGCCACACCCATTGCTGACCGGGATGCCATTTCCTGACATTCTCCTTCCAGTTAACTTGCACCGAATGAATGTCAGCACCTGCCAGAAACACCTTGGCCGACTGCACTGCGGCCGCAAATCGCGAATGCCAGGTGGCAAAAAGACTGAGG
>JAHHOC010000057.1 GCA_018677115.1 Arenicella sp.
GTCGAGCGGTGCCAGCCCTGAATATTGTTTGCAGGTGGCGAAAATGCACCGTGATTGACGTCAGCAAAGGCTATAATGATTTGCCTGAGTAATACGCATCTTCAGTTATGTTTCATGCGTTAATCTAACCTGATTTATGACCCAGTTGACTGCCAGGCGAGTTACAGCATCCACAGATCATGTCGAACTGGCTTACTGGGTGCACTATGCCTCGCGGTCTAACGGGCGATTCTTGCTATTGATCCACGGTGGCGCCAGCAATCACACGCGTTGGAGCGAGTTCGTGGAAACCACGGCGTTGAACCCTGAGTGGAATATCATCGTGCCGGACATGCGCGGGAATGCCGAATCCATGACCCGTAAACACATCAATCTGTCAGCATGGACCACTGACCTGACTGATTTACTGGCAGCCGAAAACACTGAAGATGCGGTTATTCTCGGACACAGTCTTGGCGCCCAGATTGCCATTCATTTTGCCGATCGCTACAAGTCTAAAACGAGGGGCTTGATTCTGATAGACCCAATATTTCAGAGTTCCCTGCAAGGCAAATCACTATGGGTGCGGCGCTGCCGCTGGCTGGTGCACCTTATGGTTGCAGTGATATTGCTGTTTAATTCGCTGGGCCTGCGCAGACGTAATTTCGGGACACCGGACTTGCGCGAGCTCGACCGGCAGACACGCGAGGAAATTCGAGGCGCAAGTTCTTTTGAGGAAATTGAGAAACGTTACACTGCGCTGGGGCCTATTTTACGCAATATGCCAATTGCCAATTACCTGCGCCAGGCGCTGGCAACAGTCACCCCATTACCGCCGTTCGGCGGGCTTGATATGCCGGTTCTTGCTTTGCTGTCAGGGGGCACAACTGTTGGCGATATCGACCTTAACCGAAGGCAGATTGATGGTTTTTTGAACCATGAAATTGTGATTCTGGATGCCAACCATTGGCCGCTGACCGAGTCGCCGGATGCGGTAAGGCAGGCAATTGATGAATGGGCTATGCGAACATGGCCCTCAGGGAATGGTGCTCAATGTGAGTAAAGCGCTATAGTTTTGTCAATTGACGACTGGAAAAGGTTATTTTTCTCTGGTGAACTGGTTCAGCAGTTCATCCAGGAATCGTTGCTGTCCATCTTGTACAGGTGTAAGTGCATGAGGCCATTCATCGCCAGCTGAGTTGACCAGCGCTGGTTTGTTGCAGATACGTCGCAGAAAATTGCCAAATGTGTGGCCAAATATTCGCTCTATCCGACCCGCTTTCCTGTAATTGTATTGACGCTCGTCGAAATAGCCTGGAACTTGTTCAGACTCTAGAATTGTTTCAATATTTGATGCGAATGAAGCAACGGATTTTTCCTGCGTGTATCTGCTACGTATCAACTCTCGTCCCTCTGCCCTGAGGGCATCAATCAAATTCGATTGCTGAAGTGAAAGGATATGTTCGACTGCCTGATCGGTATCTCCGATGTCAAACAGCAGGCAATTCACACCATTCTGCAGGGCACCTTCCTGTTCCGATCCAATGTACCGCGAAGACACTACCGTAACACCCAGCGACATTGCTTCCCAGGCAACGATAGGCCCGGTTTCCCATTGTGAGGTAATAATTAACACATCACAGCCGGGCAGGACACGCCCCATTAAGTCTGCGTGCTCCAGCGTACCGGTAAAGACAATTTGCTCAGCCGGCACATGTTCAAGCAACGCCCGTTCAAGCTCTTCCCTGTAGTCACCGTCACCAGCGACTATCAATTCGAATGGCAGGCCCCGAGCATATAGTTTGCCGGCGATATCGATTAGGTCACCACAGCGCTTCTGTTGATTCTCAATCCGTCCGGAATAAAGAATTCTCATGGCCGCTGCAGGTTCATTATGCCTTACCAATTGACTACCAAATTCCACTCCATAGGGAGAGTAGTAAATCTTTTTTTCCGGCATTGAGGTCATTTCCAGCAGCGCCTGTGCAGTCAGTTTGTTAGTCACCAGGACAGCATCAATTATGGCTTCAAAGGAATCCAGGTCAGCAAAATAATCCGGCCCGAAACCATGCAATGTTGCTATCAGGCTGATCGGCTTGTGCTGGATTTTTCTTGCCTTGTGCGTAGCAAGATAAACGTCGGCAATATTGACGCCAACAACGGCGTCTGCATCGCTTTCAATAATGGTATTAGTCAAGCTCTTTATCCGCCCGAATTGAGTTCCGCTGGGATTTCCTATCTTGGCCTGGTGAGTGAATGAATACTTCTCGAAATAGGCATCTGCATTGTGATACCTGCCATCAACGGCACCGCATACACACTTGAAGCCCGATTGATTTAGCCCTCTTAGCAGGTATTCCAGCCAAATCTGCACACCCCCCAACAGGTAAGCCGACGGAACAACAAACAGAATCGTTTTGGGCTTACTGCCGGGCATGGGCACTAGCGTGCGAGAACCTGTGACAGTGAGCCGCGTAAGTTCTTGTAGCAACCTGCAGCATCAATATATTCGGCAGCACAGCGCAATGCATTTGCCTTATAGGAATCCAGATCGGACAGTATGGTTGCCAGGGCCTCATTGAACTCGTCCTGTGTTTCAACCTGGATTCCACATTTGAAATCATTTACAAAATTGAAACTGGGCTGCTTGCTTACTATGACCGGCACGCCCATGGCCAGGAACATACACAGACGATTGGAACTGATTCCCATATGCTGGAACTGTGGAGACTGGCTTCGGTATATTGCTACCCCGACATCGGCAGCGGCTGCAGTGGACCAGGCTTCGTCCCAGGATAATCGTTGGTTCTGCAGGAATATACGTTCCGCATTGCGGGTACGTGCGATTAGGAAGCGGGTAAGCCCGTCGACCTGAACCGGCTGCGTGACAAGGGCGAGATCCTGACGTGCATCCAATGCATCGAGCGCCAGGTCGATTCCGGTGCTAAGGTGACAGACACCGGAAAAGCACAATACGAACTGTCCGTCTTTGACTCCCCACTGTTT
>JAHHOC010000059.1 GCA_018677115.1 Arenicella sp.
CAGAAGTGAAGCGGCTGGCAAAACTCGCTGATAAAGCCGCCGAGAAGGCGGCTGAAACTCAAAAGAAAGCCGCTAAGGCACAGAAAAGTGCGGATAAGGCTAAAGAACAGGCAAAAATTGCCAGGCAAAGAGCCAAAGCAGTTGGCGTAGATTTACCTGAAGAGGAAACTGAACCAGGTGAGAAGGCCGCGAAAGACAAAGATGCGGATAACCACAATGAACCTGAAAATTGAGCCATGTCCATTTCGATCAATCGCGATAGCCTGACTCACGGGCTAGACCTCCCAAACCTTACCGGGATAGAGATAGGTCCGTTGGTGAACCCGATTGTGACGCACGACATGAGCAATGTTAAATACGTTGACCGTGCCAGCACCGCAGAACTGAGAGAGTGGTATTGCCAGGATAAAGATATCAATGTCGACGACATCATGGAGATTGACTATGTGTGGGGAGACCAATCTTTAAGCGAAGCGACAGATGGCAAAGAGCAATTTGATTACTGCATAGCTTCGCACGTTATCGAACATATTCCGGATTTGATTACCTGGCTGGAGGAAATTTCCTCTATTTTAAAAGTGGGCGGGACAGCCAGCTTCGCAGTGCCCGACAAGCGTTACACATTCGATATTTTAAGGTCAGTCACCACACCAGCCGAAGTCATCGACTGCTATTTGAGGAAATTACGCCGACCCTCGTTTCGCCATATCTATGATCACTTTTCCAACCATGTGGATGTGGAAATTAACGACGTATGGGACGCCAATTTTGATGCCAGTCAGCTGCGGCCAGGCTGGTCTGCAGAACAGGCCTTTGCAGCTTGCCGCGATGCACTGGACAATGATAAGTATGTTGATTCGCATTGTTCGGTATTTACCGAGGATTCCTTTTTCGAGTTGCTGACCACGGTGTCTGCTCTGGGTCTGCTGGGTTTTCGAGTTAAGCGAAACTTCCCGGTTTCGCGGGGCAGATTTGAATTTTTTGTACAATTGGAAAAAATCGATAGCAAACTGCCGCCAGTAGAAAAACATGCATTATTTTTAAAGAGCCTTGAACAAATGCAGTCCTGCGCTTTGTCTCTGGACTTTTGCGCAAACGTGGCGTGCTTTCCAAAGCTGTACTACAGCACCACAGGGATGTTTAGTGAGACCGAATCCGTAGAGCTGGCTTATGAGACTGCAGGATCGCAGCAAAATATTAAATTCAAGCTACCAATGATGGATGATGTGAGCCTGCGCTTCGATCCCTGCGAATGCGAGGCGATATTTGAAATCGGCGACATAATTTATAACCATGCCGGCAAAGATCACCCAGTAGCGCTGTCAAGCGTTTCGGCATTTCAGGATATTGATGATGTGCAGAAGCAGAACTCGAGACTGTTAGTTCACACCCAGGTGGGGAAAAACGATCCTGCTCTACTCATCCGAGTTTGAAACGTCATCGAGTTTGATTTTAAAATCGAAATGGTTCAGGTCAAAATTTGGATTGAAGCAGGGATCCCCTGCCGCTAAAAACCGCTCCCATTTGGAGCAGAAATAGTCACGCTCAGTCTTCAATCGGGCCGCTTTTTCAGGATCGTCTTCATAGCCACGCGAAGCCGACTCATAATGGATGGCGTGCACAAACGGGGTATAAATATTGCGGTATCCGGCGTCGACCAATTTTAAGCAGAAATCGACGTCGTTATAGGCCACCGCAAGATTTTCTTCATCCAGCCCACCCACTTCCTCGAACTTGGCCCGGCTCACCATCAACAGGGCACCAGTCACCGCGCTCACATCCCGTGTAACCATCAAACTGCCGTAATAACCAATATCGTCGGCGGCAAAATACAGATGCGAGTGGCCTGCCGCTTCAAACATACCAACCACGACACCCGCATGCTGTATACGACCATCAGGAAAAAACAGCTTGGCACCGACGGCACCAACATCTTTACGCTGGGCTTGTTCCACCAAACGAGTCAGCCAGTCGTCAGTGCGAATCTTGATGTCATTATTCAACAGTAAGATAAAGTCACCGTCAGATTCCGCCACGCCGAAATTACACAGAGCGGAAAAATTAAATGGAATGTTTTTTTCCACGAAACGCAGGTTGTCATACTGTGACTGTAATTCAGCCATCAGTTCATGCGTTGCTTGCTCTTCGCTGTTATTGCTGACTCCGATAATTTCGAAATTCGGAAATGACTCAGCGCGGGCAACTATCGAATCTACGCACGATCGCAATAAGTCCGGTCGGTCTTTAAAAGGAATAATGATGCTTACCTTAGGGTCACCAACGATGTCACGCTTTACCTGATAGGTTCCCTGCAACGGGCCCAGCACCACTTCACCTGCTTCGCCGCTTTTCTCGAATCGTGCCTGCACGGCCTTGCGGCCTGCTTCCCAGGCATATGACTTGGCGTCATAAACCTCCGCAGTGGACCCAGGCACCTTGCGCCAGTGATACAGCACTTTCGGAATATGTACTACCTTTGGTGAATTTTCGATGGCTCGAATAATAATATCATGATCC
>JAHHOC010000062.1 GCA_018677115.1 Arenicella sp.
CCACAGTTCCATCCAGTGCAGAAAGATACACCCGGGTAGCAATACCATCGTCAAAGGCAATTCGCCACACTGCGCCAGCGTCTGGAACTTCTTCTGAGCCATCAAGCATTAACTCACTACTGTTCAGCAAACCAGGCCCCCGGTAGCTGGCCAATGCTATCTGATCGGCTTGTTGTTGATCGAGCATAAAAACAGTGCCAGTCCTGGCATCATAGGAGCGAGTTTGCCTTGCAGTTCTAATTCGATAGACCAGCTTGGAAAATACCTGTTCAAGACGCACGGATACTATTGCTTCTTCATAGTCAAGATTCAGGTCGTTCAGTGATACCAGCTGGTCCACATTGCCAAGCAGTTGGTTTGCTGGTGCCGCTTGCTTTGTGGAACGTCCGCTGACAATTTGTTGATCGAGCAGGCTGATAATCATGCCGCTTGTCACCCAGATCAATACCTGCAGTCCAATAATGATGCTCAACCATTTATGCAGGGCCCTTAAGGTCATGAGGGCACCTTAGTAAACCAGGATTTCACGTTAAGTCGAAAGTAGAGATACCAGGCACCGCTCAAGACCAGCAAGAATGCAAACAACGTAACTACTTGTAACAGTGTGTTATTCACATCCTCGCGTTCGTCGTAGTCCATGATGTGCAGCATCCAGAGAAAATCAAAGACACGCCAAAGGGTATGCCGCCGTGTGACCAGTGCGCCGGTGACTGGCGATATATAGAATGTGGTGCCCCATGCATCGTCGAAATCTACTCGCCACAAGGGCAAGGGACGGGCACCGATTTCTCTCGGCGGATCCGAGTTAATGAATGTAATGTTCTCTATCACCCCGCTTCCAGCGTAATAGGTGATAGCCAGCTGATCGATTGTACCGCTATCGATAGGGGCAAGCGGTTCCGCGGTGAGAGAATCGAACAAAAGCGTGTTGTTTGGAAATTCTATTTTAATCACCGCGCGGTCGCCCGAAGACACAAGTGCCATCGCTTGTGCATCCGCATGAGTTTCCGCTAGTTGGGTTGCTATGGTTGAGAACGACCGCAGACTCTTAGTGCTCATTTCCGCGGCAGGCTGGACCAGATGGTCACCATGAATGATGTCGATATCAACCACCACCATATAAAACCCACTGATGGTCCAAATAACCAGTTGCACGCCTACCAGCAAGCCGAGCCATTTATGAAGTTTTTGCGAGAGGCGGCTGGCTTTCAATTCATCGAGGTAAAAGGGGTGTATGCCAGTCTATGTTAACCTGAATCGACGGCAGTTCCATAGTTTGTTAATCCCGATGTAAAGCGGCATCTAAGTTGGCAACGTAATTTCTGCCAACGTGTATCTGCATGGATACTAAATTCTTGTTTCAGCTTGCGACTTTAAAAAAAAAGTGGCCGCAGCCGATATAAATTAATTTAGGGCAGGGTTGATAACAGCAGTATTCTTCCTGCTTCTCCAATGAGTGGTTACAAGTTGGACTCAGCAAACTCCCAGTTCACTATCTGCCAGAAGGAATTCAGGTAATCAGCCCGTGCATTGCGGTAGTCAATGTAGTAAGCGTGTTCCCACACATCGACAGTCAGTAGCGGCGTTAACTCGGCATCGGTAAGGGGTGTTTCCGCATCGTCGGTATTAATAATTTTCAGGTTGCCATCTGAATGTTTAACCAGCCATGTCCACCCGGAGGCGAAATTTAATGCGGCAGCTTTGTTAAACGATTCCCTGAATTTTTCGATATCACCAAACGATTGGTTAATAGCATCGGCCAGCTTACCTTTCGGGTCACCACCACCTTGCGGGCTCATGCTATTCCAGTAAAACGTATGGTTCCAGATTTGCGCCGCATTATTGAACGTCGCCGGTTCCTTACGCTGAATAATTTGCTCCAGGCTCAAGTCTGCCAGATCGCTGCCCTCAATGGTCTTATTCAGTTTATTAACGTAACCCTGGTGATGTTTGCCATAATGGTAATCAAGGGTTTCCTCCGAGATATGTGGTGCCAGGGCATCACGGGCGTAGGGTAGCTCCGGTAGTTTGATGGTCATAACGTTTCCTGCCTTGTTGAAGATAGCGAAAATAATAATTTTTCGAATGGTATCAACTGCTGGCTAAAACTACGTGAATTGCTGAAATTGCCAGATCAGGGTCTATGGTTTGTCCTCAGGTAATATAATATTCCCCAGAATATTCAGCCGCTTTTGTTTTCTTATTGCTTAGGAGTTACACATGGCCAAACCAAAACTGGGTTATACAGATTCTGAACTGCAAACCAGCCCCTATGGCAGCTTCTTCAATCCGATGATGGAGCCTGTGCAAGAACAGGTCCATGAAGCGCTAATCATTGGCCCGCAGGCGCACGAACTGTTCCCAACCCTAGAATCAGCGGCCACTATGACTGAGCCAGGCTACTGGCCTATCGAAACCGGTTATACAAATGCCCCGGATTTCAGCATGCGGGTGTTTTGCCTCACCAAAATGCCGGGTGTTAAACCCGAGATGTGGGACTGGTGGTTTGGCTGGCATGGCTGTGAGGCACTGCGCTACAAACTATGGCACCCCAAAGCTCACATTGAGGCAAAGTGGGCCGATGGCCGTGACGATGAGAAATACATTGGGCGTACATCATTAATCACCGAATATCTCGGCGCGCAATTAAGGAAAGCCGCTATCAACTTTGTTCCACCATCGGAGCTTGGCTTTGATGAATCTCAACTTGCAACAAAGGGAGAAGTGGTTATCTGCGCGCGCGTCGGCATACCGGGCTTGCCTATGAAAGGCGGCTGGCTGTTACATCAGTTAAGACCGGTCAAAGGAGGCAGCGAAATGCGGTCACGCATGTGGTTCGGTGGCGAAAACGCTGCTCTTGGCGACCAACCCGGGGCTGTGTTAAAGGGCTTGATGTGGGCCTTGAGGCCGTTCAGCAAGATCTTGTTGCCCAACCCGGCAGATCTACTGGTTCACAATGCCCAGGAAATGGCTCACCTGGCGGGTTTTCTGCCTGAACTACACACTAAATTTTCATCCGGCACCAATACGGAGAACTCTTGAAGCGACCCAAGAATAAAGGTCGGGTGTGGGAGAGAGGCCAAACAGGCTTTGATGAAGCCGTCTTGGCGACCAGCTTTAACGGGCGCGATCCCGGGCATCGCCCTCAGGTGCTGGTAGAAGCCAACAACATCTTAGATGTGCAAAACGCACTGGCACGGGCACACGAAGAAGGGCTGAAAGTCAGCATTTGCTCGGGCGGTCACTCATGGGCTCAAAATCATCTGCGGGAGGGTGGGCTTTTGCTCAGCATGGCCCGGATCAATCAAGTGAAAGTTGATGCAGAACAAAAAACCGCGAGGGTAGGGCCCGGGTGTTGGGGTATTGACCTGAATCGCACCCTAAAGAAACACGGTTTGTTTTTCCCTGTTGCACATGCGCCGGATGTGGCAATGGGTGGATTCTTATTACAGGGCGGTTTCGGCTGGGCGAGCAGGGCACTTGGACTGGCGACCCAGAGCGTTATTGGGCTGGATTTAGTGCTGGCGGATGGCCGCCTGGTGCATGCAAATGAGACAGAAAACCCAGATCTCTACTGGGCTGCGCGAGGCTCCGGCCCGGGATTTTTCGCTGTGGTGGTGTGTTATCACCTTAAATTGCATCAACGCTACAAGTCTGTTGGCATGAAGGTACAGGTGTTTAAACGGGAAAATCTGGATGATGTCTATCGGTGGGCTGATGAGATAGGCCCAAATGTGCCCAGGTCGGTCGAGTTCCAAATGCTGATGACACCCAAGGCAATGGGGATATTCAAGCCTGGGATCGAGGTCTTTGCGCCGGTTCTCACGCACAGCTGGCAGGAAGCTAAACAAGCCGTACAGTTCATCAATGACAGCCCGATCAGACAAAAAGCCAGCTTCACCACGCCGCTGGTGCCGATGAGCACCAACTTTATGTCTATCGTCGCCAACATCACGCATTTCCCACCCAGTGTACGCTGGTGCGCAGACAATATCTGGACCAATGCTCCGATCGACTCATTGCTCCCCGGGCTCAATAACATCATGGACAGCATGCCGCCGGCACCGAGCCACAGTTTATGGCTGAACTTGTATCCACCGCAGAGCCGGCCCGATATGGCCTACTCACTGGAAGCAGACCGCTACCTGGCCGTATATGGCGAATGGAAGAGGGCGGTGGATGATGCTAAATATGAGAATTGGGCCACTGGATGTATGGAGACTATGCAGCAACATTCCGTAGGCATTCAGCTTGCCGACGAAAATCTCGGTAAACGTCCTGCGCCCTTTATGGCCGCGGAAAACCTGGAGAAGCTAGATTCATTGCGCGAGAAACACGACCCCACAGGGCTATTTCATGCCTGGATGGGCAGACACGACCAATAGCTTGGACTATATAGAAGGAAAAAGAGCTAAAATACAAAAGAGTTAGGATTTTTCCAGGCCGCACCATTCGGCAATGAACAGGGCGGTCGTTTGCGTTACGCGCCGGACACTATCCAAATCGACTCGTTCATTGAATCCATGGATAGCCTCGGCTTTTGGGCCATAGACCAGCGCAGGCGTGTCCGCATACAGGCCAAAGAAACGCGCATCCGTGGTCGCGGTAATTACCGGTTTACCCAATTCAGTGCCATTAACATTTTTGTGTGCACCTTCCAAAGCTGAGATAGCCTGGCCGCCAGCCACGCTATCATCTTCAGACAATGCATAACCTTCGGCATGAAAGCCGTGGTAGATGATTTCGGGCTGGTTATTGCGCAGAAAATCGTTTTCCTGTGCTGCCTGTCTTATTACCTCTTCTATCTCGATTTTAGCCTGCTCGATATCCTGCCCGGGAAACAACCCCATGCGGACATCAAAAACACACCAGGCTGGCACTGAACTAGCCCAATCGCCTCCGACAATTTTGCCGATACTGAGG
>JAHHOC010000067.1 GCA_018677115.1 Arenicella sp.
AATAACTGCCTGCCAACTTTGTCGATAGCGGTTGACCGGACCGCGATTCGGATAGCGTCGCTGGCGCCGTTCATCACACCCCGCGTCAGTTCCCAGAGCATGAACATGTGGCCCGGAAAGACAGCAGAATTCGGCGCCTATGTCAGCTAAATGGCGTCGCTGGGCTGGACGCGGACTTGCATCAATGTTGGTGCTCGGTGCCCGCCGTTTGTTGCCTGAACGCAGGAAATCGATGCCGCGCGTATTGACTGTGGCAGCCTACACAGGACTCGGTCAGCCGCAGGTAATAAAAGCCAACCAGTTCGGTGTGGTTTTCCTCAGCTACGCGCGCCAGTAGCCCAGCATATTCATGAAATTTTTCATCCATTTGCAAAAAATCCTGAGGCAGTTTGGTGGTCAGCTCACTCCTTTGATCCTCAGTCATTTGTTGATTGAGAATGTAGCCATTCTTCATCTTGGTGGCTATTTCAACCACTTCTTCCATGTTGCCGGCAACATGGGCCGAAAAGATGGATTGCATACCCTGTCGCAGTGCCAGCATTTCCTTATACAGCAAAGCGCGGAGTTTTGGCGACAGGGATTCAACTTCTGAATCGGCATGGCTGATTGGTGCCGCCACAGACAAGCTAATGGCAATGACAAAATATTTGATAAACTTTTTCATGCGTTGGGTTTATTCCTCCTGCGATCATTGCGCCATGAGCGATGATCTGCTCAGCACTCTAATGCCACAATAGCATACGCCCTGAGTCATGCACGCACCTAGACAAGCTGCAGCTTGGCAATCACATAGGCGTGATCACTGGGTTTATCGCTTTCCTCGCCGGGTTTGACACCGACCAGTTCATTGCCGTGAATAATCTCGTACTCAGCCCTTTTGTTATCCACCATCTCATTGGGCACGATGCCGTGCATAAGCACCTGTAACTTGCCGCGATGATTGTAATCATAGCGCTCTTCCGGTGGTAACAAGTCAACCAGATTGGTGCTGTCATCGCCAGTGATCACAGCCAGTGTCTGGCTGTGTTCGGTGTCATTAAAATCCCCGGTCACATAGTAGTTCAGCCCCTGCTCACGCAACTCCTGCATCTTGCGGTGGATCACCGCGGCCTGTGCCACGCGCACCCCGAGTTTGGCATCCACCCCGGGTTCAAACGGTGCAAAAATGCTGTTCTGGTGGCGCTTGGATGCCAAGTGCACGTTGATGCAGACGAGTTTTTCACCCGACTCCTTTTCCTTAAATACCGCCAGCAACGGTTTGCGCGATCCTTCAAAGCAGGCTTTGTCGCCACCAAAGACTTCAGTATGTTGTTGCAGCAATTCAACCCGCAGCGGGTTATATAAAAAAGCGTTGCGGATATTGCCACCCGGCTGCCCACCATCGGCGCCGACTTCCGGACTGATATCGATCCAGCGATAACGGATGCCGCTAAGCTGCTCAATGGTCTTTATCAACAGGCGGTATGTCTCGGATGCATCTACTACATCCGTCAATTCGGCGCCATCGTTATCCTGTATCTCCTGCAGGGCAACAATGTCAGGGGTGTTAGCCTGTAATACCACCGCCTGAGCCAGGGTGTGAAAACGCCCTTCACCCCAATCGTCATCAATGTCCTGTTCCGGGTTCATCACTTTGCTCTCCGCTTCAACGTGCGGGTCGAGGTTGAAACAGTTCAGAGTCATTATTGTTAACGCACCGGTCGCAGGCAACAGAGACGACTTTTCCAAGGTCACAAACGCATCTTGCACCTTAAACGGGTGCTGTATTGCCATCTGGTACGAATCTACCCGATAGTTCAACGGGCCGATGACATCGGTATCCAGCACCGAGCCCACATTCAGCCGTGGCGCATGATTGTAATTGGTAATACGAAAACCGGGATACCAGCGCAACGGGTTTTCGGCAGAGATGATGGCACCCTTGTGCTCGGTGCGGACGGCACTGTTATCTGCGCGCTCAGCATCCAGCGCCAACACATAATCACCGTGCGGATTACTGGGGGCGATAAAGGTCTGCCCCCGCGGAATCCGCAGTAGCATCCCTTCCAGGCTGTTAAGCAGCTGTGCCAGCGCACTGTTACTGGCAGGCAGGAAGTCGGCGGTAATGTCGATGGCCTGTATCTCGGGGCCGGGCGCTTTGCGGATGCGGATCTGGTCGAGATGAATCTGGGTTACCGGCTTGGCGGTTTCGTGTTTCAGGTAGTCGACGACTTCGCCACTGATTTCCAGCTCAGCGCCGGGGATCGCGTTCCAGTCAGTGCTGTAGATAAATATCGCATCGGAGGCAGCACCGTTCCATTCCACGCCGGGCGTCTGCATGAAAAAACCCCGCCGCATTACCGCCGTCACCACACCGATGGTGCGCACCTGCTGCCCGCTGAACGGCGAATACAAATTCTCACCCTGAACTTCCCTGATAGGAACCATAGTCATGGCGAAATTATAACGCAATCTGACTGCTACAGGGCGCGCCGGCTGCGCTATACGGACAGTAAAAAGCCGCAGCAAATATGCTACGGCCGGGCTTGGTTCAGCTGGTTGGTGGTTTGCGGTCAGGCTAAGTCAGTATCCCCCCCCAGCGTATTGCTCTTCAATGTCCTTAAATTTTGCATGGCGCACATCATCGCCGGACACCAGGTAAATAATATTTTCACAGATATTGATGCAGTGATCACCGATGCGTTCCATGGAGCGGGCCGCCCATAATACATCCAGTGAGTCAGCTACATTGTCAGGATTCTTTTTCATCAGTTCGACCTGACGGATCACCAGGCGACTATATTCTTCATCAATATCCTGATCCAGCCGCATATTCTGCAGGGCGCCTGGGATATCCATACGGGCATAGGCGTCCAAAGTGGATTTCAGCAATTGGGCTACCAATTCCCCCAGGCCCAATAAACCCTTGTAAAGCTTGCGCTGCATTTCATTGGTTAGCGCCTGCTTGACCATATTAGCGACACGCTCTGCCTCATCTCCGGCCCGTTCGAGGTCGCGCACTGACTTACTGGTGGCAATAATCATGCGCAAATCGCCGGCTGCAGGTTGGCGCATGGCCAAAATTTGCGTGCATTCTTCATCGATCTGCACTTCCAGCTTATTGACTTTGCGGTCCAGCTTGGAAACGCCTTTAATCCCGCTGCCGTCATCCTCGCGCAAAGCGTCCAGTGTTTTAATTAACTGTGTTTCGACCAGGCTACCCATTTTCAGCACGCGGGAGCGAATCTCGTCGAGTTCGGCATCAAACTGGCGCGAGATATGAGGCCCAATATTTAATTCTTCGTTCATAATCTGTTCTCCCCTCGGTATCGGCCACTAACCGATACGGCCGGTAATATACTCTTCAGTTAATTGATGCTCCGGGTTAGTAAATACTTTGGCGGTATCGTTTACTTCAATTAATTTTCCAAGGTGAAAATAAGCAGTGCGCGTAGAAACACGAGCCGCCTGCTGCATTGAATGGGTCACGATACAGATAGTGAAGCTCTCACTAAGCTCGTTAATCAATTCCTCGATGGTCGCAGTGGCAATCGGATCGAGCGCCGAGCATGGTTCGTCCATGAGGATTACTTGCGGGTCAACCGCAATTGCGCGCGCAATGCAAAGGCGTTGTTGCTGACCCCCGGAAAGGCCTGTGCCCGGCTCATCCAGCCGATCCTTGACCTCGTTCCACAAGCCACAGCGAATCAGGCTTTGTTCAACCAGCTCATCGAGCTGCACCCTGTTGTCCGTCAAACCGTGGATCCGCGCCCCATAGGCCACATTTTCATAAATTGATTTCGGGAAAGGATTAGGTTTCTGAAACACCATGCCGACCCGGGCGCGCAGCTCCACTACATCAAGTTTACTGTCGTGGATGTCCTCGCCATCCATGCGAAATTCACCCTCTACGCGGCAAATATCGATAGTATCGTTCATGCGATTCAGGCATCGGATAAAGGTCGACTTGCCACAGCCTGACGGCCCGATCATGGAAATCACCTGCTGCTTGCCAATATCCAGGTTTACGTCAAAGATAGCCTGCTTTTCAGCATAGAACACATTGCCGTTACGTATGCTTATTTTTGGGTCGTCGAGCAATGGTTCACCGACTGTCGTATAGCTGTCAGCTACAAACTCTGCACTGACCGACTGCTCCGATTTATCAACACTCACACTGGATTCTATTTCTTTATTCATAACATCTCCATCTACTGGCATGGCAATACGACTACCAGCGTCTCTCGAGGCGTTTGCGTAACCATACCGCAAAGCTGTTCATAAAAATCAAAAAGGCCAGCAAAACCATGATTGCCGCCGAGGTTTTCTCAACAAACGCCCGTTCCGGGCTGTCCAGCCAAAGAAATATCTGCACCGGTAACGCGGTCGCAGAATCCATAATGCCGACCGGTGGCTCGACAATGAAGGCAACCATACCGATCATCAACAGCGGCGCGGTTTCGCCCAATGCGCGGGCCATGCCGATAATGGTACCGGTTAACATGCCGGGCATGGCCAGAGGCAGCACATGGTGAATCACTGTTTGCACCTTGGAGGCACCCATGCCCAGCGCCGCCTCGCGTATTGATGGCGGCACAGATTTAATTGCAGCGCGGCTGGAAATTATGATCGTCGGCAGGGTCATTAATGTTAATACCAACCCGCCTACCAATGGCACCGAACGCGGCATGCCGAAAAAATTAATAAATACCGCCAGCCCCAACAATCCAAAGATGACCGAAGGCACGGCAGCAAGGTTATTGATATTGACTTCAATAAAATCGGTTATTTTGTTTTTCGGTGCAAATTCTTCAAGGTAAATGGCGGCTGCAATAGCTATCGGAAAAGATAGAACCAGCGTCACCACCAGCATGAAAAAGGAACCGAGAGCAGCACCGTATATGCCGGCACTTTCCGGATCACGCGAATCCGAGTTGGTAAAGAAAGTAGAGTTAAACCGTGTCCCAATGCGCTCAAGATCATACAACTCGGCGACGATTTCTTTTTGCAACTTACTAAGCCGGCCAATTTCCTCGCCCTCACTCAAATCGCGCCCGAAACTGTATTTGTAATACATATCGACATCATCGTCGGCGATCATGTTGACTGTTTGCGTAGTACCCATTAGTGACGGGGTGGCAAGCACCATGTCACGCAGCATGAACGAGGTATCACTGCTTACAATAGAATACAGTTGGCGCTTTGCCCGCCGCTCAGTCACATCCGGGTAAGCTTCACGTAGCGACGCTTTCAGAAACGATTCGAAGCTGGCCGCCCTGATTTCTGCCTCACTGCTCTGTGGCGTCAGGCCGAGCTCCTGCTCATCAAACGTGACCTGCATAGCGATATAGGTTTGATTGAAGGCGCCGATGCCCTTGCTGATGATATCAACAAACAGAAACACCAGACAGGCTATGCCAAAACCGATTGCCACGCGACCATACCAGCGGAAACGTTTTTCAGCGGCATTGCGCTTATCAAGTGACGCCTTGCGGCGTGCATCTGTATTTATTTCTAAAGACTTATTCATATTGCTCGCGGTATTTTTTCACTACTCGCAGTGCAATCACGTTCAGCACCAGGGTAATGATAAAAAGAAACAGGCCCAACGCGAACGCCGCCAATGTTTTGGCACTGTCAAATTCCTGGTCACCCACCAGCAGGGTGACAATCTGAACCGTCACCGTGGTCACTGCTTCCAGCGGATTAATGGTTAAATTTGCCGCCAACCCGGCGGCCATTACCACAATCATGGTTTCACCAATTGCGCGTGATGCAGCCAGCAATACACCTCCGACAATGCCCGGCAGCGCAGCGGGGAATATCACTCTTTTAATGGTCTCCGATTGTGTGGCACCCAACCCATAGGACCCGTCGCGCAAGCTCTGCGGTACCGCATTTATAACGTCATCCGACAACGAAGACACAAATGGAATAATCATAATGCCCATAACGACTCCTGCCGCCAGGGCGCTCTCAGATGAGACACTGAGGTTGGCCAGCCAGCCGATACCATTTTCGGCACCCCAGTCCCGCAGGCTATCGCCGGCATCACGAATAGCCGGAGCAACTGTAATGGCGGCAAAAAATCCATAAACAACGGTTGGCACTCCGGCGAGAATTTCCAATGCCGGTTTGACCCAGCCCCTGATCTGCTGACTGGCATACTCGGACAGGTAAATGGCCGACATCAAGCCAACCGGCACCGCAATTAACAGCGAGATAATTGAGATCAGGTAGGTGCCGACAATCAGCGGATTGATGCCAAAGGAGCCGGATGCTCCTGCCTGGTCTTCACGGATTGCTATCTGTGGGCTCCAATGGGTACCAAACATAAACTCGGTCAATGGTACCTTGGTAAAAAAATAGATCGATTCAAATATTACCGACAACACGATGCCAACGGTGGTGAGGATGGCCACTGTGGAGCAAACGAATAAGGTAATATTGAAAATGCGCTCAACCGAGTAGCGCGCATTATGCTCGACCTGCACCCAACGCATGCCCAGTAATATGCTGATTACCAGCACGCTGATTACCAGGATCGGCATTGCCTGACGGCTCAACGCCGTTAAGCCGCTGTAACGATCCACTGCGGGTTGGTATTCCTTGCCTAGCGCACTTATGTCGCCGATGCCATTGGCTATGTTGGTGATCTGATTCAGCAGTAAGCCAAGGTTGGCA
>JAHHOC010000075.1 GCA_018677115.1 Arenicella sp.
ACATTGGCGTCCACCGCCATCCCCACGGTCAGCACCATTCCGGCGACCCCTGGCAGGGTTAAGGTAGCCTGTAACAACGACAGCACACCAACGATAATCACCAGGTTCAGCACCAGCGCAAAGCTGGCGACACCACCGAAAATCCGATAATAGACAATCATAAATGCCAGCACGGCCAAAAATCCGTACAACACCGACTGGAATCCCTTTTCAATATTGTCTTTGCCGAGGCTCGGGCCAATGGTGCGCTCTTCAACAATGTATACCGGTGCAGCCAAAGAGCCCGCCCGCAACAACAGTGCCAGGTCCTGGGATTCTTTGGGGCTGTCTAAGCCGGTAATCTGGAAACGCTTGCCCAATTGATCACGGATTACCGGCGCAGTAATCACTTCCTCAATGCGGGTACGAACCAGTTTCTCTTCACCATTTTCATCTATTGAGGTCTCAGTGGAATTTTCCACATAGACAACTGCCATACGCTTGTTGATATTAGCGCCGGACACCTTTCGAAATATAGACGCGCCCTTTGCATCCAGCGTAATGTTCACGGTCGGCCCACCGGTTTGTGATTCAAACCCTGAGGATGCATCAACAATATTTTCGCCGGACAGGATCAGCCTTTTCTTAAGCAATATCGCCTCGCCATTACGGTAGAAATAACGCTTCGACCCAACTGGCACACGGCCACTTACCGATGCCTGCAAGGCGTTATTTTCATCAACCAGGCGTACTTCGAGAGTGGCAGTCTTGCCCAATATTTTTTTAGCCTCGGCAGGATCCTTAACGCCAGGCAATTGAACCACGATGCGGTCTGTGCCCTGCTGCTGGATGATGGGCTCAGACACACCGAGTTGATCAATGCGGTTACGAATCGCAATCATGTTTTTCTTCAATGCCGCATTGCGGATATCTGCAACGCCCTGATCTGATAACTGGGCGCGGATAAAGAAACTCTCATCCCGTTTAAAGTCGACAGTCACCAGCTCCGGATACTGAAACGACAACTGGTTCAATGCAGCCTGTTGAATCTGCTCTGTTTTGAACTTCATCTGGATGTCGCGGTTGGCATCACGGCTCACAGCCAGATAGCGAATTTTATTGTTCTGAAATAATTTTTTCAGATCGTCAATATAATTTTCCTCAGCACGTCGCTGGGCTGCCGCCATGTCCACCTGCAACAGAAAATGAACTCCACCTCGCAAGTCCAGCCCAAGGTACATCGGTGCTGCCCCCAGGGCAGCCAGCCAATCGGGCGTGGTAGGCATATCAGCCAGGGCGACGCCATAGTCAGCTCCCAGCGCTTGCTTTAAGGCATCTCTTGCATTGGTCTGGTCATCTTCTGCCATCAATCGTGCCTTAATGGCACCATCTTCCAACGCAACCGACTTAAGCTCAATATTGCTTGCAGTCAAAGCCCTGCTGACGCGATCCAGGGTAGCCTGGCTGACCTCAGTACCCCGCACCCCGATAACCTGCACTCCGGGCTCGGCTACATACAAATTTGGAGTTGCGTAAATGGTGCCAAAAGTCACCAGTAACACCAGCAACAAATACTTCCAGGTCGGATTTCTGTTCATAAGTGCAGAGCTTCAGCTTGGACTTGGCGGGTTGGCTATTTTACCGTGCCCTTAGGCATCATTGCCTGCACTGACATTTTCTGCACGCGGATTTCAGTGCCTTTGGCGATCTCCACGGAAATAAAGTTGTCGTCCACATCGGTGATCTTGCCCAGTACTCCGCCCATGGTGACAATTTCATCTCCCTTGGCCAATCCGGCTACCATATTGCGGTGTTCTTTCTGCCTTTTCTGTTGCGGTCGAATCAGTAAAAAATAAAAAATCACAAACAGCGCAATCATTGGCAAAAAGCTCATGAAACCAGGGCTTCCTGCGCCGCCTGCAGCCTGTGCAGCGGCATCGGAAATAAACAGACTCATCGAAATTACCTCATTGCTCGTTGGGGGTATTGAATTGGGATAACAGAGTGCCCTAAAACAAGCGGCAGATTATGCCACAGTGGGGTCTTTTTGACTCCTCATCTCGAAGAAATTTCCGCGGAATTCGGAAAATTCACCCTTATCAATGGCATCGCGCATCTGGCGCATTAAATTCAGGAAGAAATGCAGGTTGTGCACCGTTGCCAACCGCGCGCCCAATATCTCATTTGTTTTTAGTAAGTGCTTAATATAGGAACGCGAAAACTGTTTGCAAGTGCTGCACCGACAGCATTCATCGATCGGCCGGATATCCATTTCATATTTTGCATTGCGTATTTTCACAACCCCGGTCGACGTGTACAGCCAACCATTACGGGCGTTGCGTGTTGGTAACACACAATCAAACATATCGATACCATAGTGAACAGCCGTAACCAGGTCCTCAGGAGTTCCCACGCCCATCAGGTAACGGGGAGCATTTGCTGGCATGCTTGGTGTAATGTGCTTGAGGATGCGATACATATCCTGTTTAGGCTCGCCAACCGATAAGCCACCGATGGCGTAACCGTCGAAACCAATATTTTGCAGGCCCACCAGAGAATCATCGCGCAGGCTTTCAAACATGCCACCCTGAATTATGCCGAACAGGGCTGATTTACTTGTTCCATGTGCAATTTTACAGCGTTCCGCCCATCGT
This sequence comes from Arenicella sp., assembly GCA_018677115.1. Lineage (GTDB taxonomy): Bacteria > Pseudomonadota > Gammaproteobacteria > Arenicellales > Arenicellaceae > Arenicella. Next base: position 2,634 of record JAHHOC010000075.1, read on the forward strand.
AAAGACATCTCCATGGAACTCCTGGCCTCGCTCTCGCTAACCGGAAACGGGGTGCATTCATCGAACACCATGACGATATCAGCGCCCAGTTTGTGTTGTATATCTATGGCTTCTTCGGGCCCTAAAAACCGCTCGCTACCGTCGATCGGGGACCGGAAGGTTACTCCCTGCTCAGTGATTTTGCGCAATTCCGCCAGCGACCATACCTGAAATCCGCCGGAGTCGGTCAGAATGGGTTTCTGCCACTGCATAAAATCGTGCAGGTCGCCATGTGCCTGAATTACTTCGGTACCGGGTCGCAGCATTAAATGAAAAGTATTCCCCAGCACAATTTGCGCTCCGATTTCATCCAGTTCTGCAGGTGTCACGGCCTTTACCGTCGCCGATGTCCCAACGGGCATAAAAATCGGTGTCTGAATTTTTCCACGCGCAAAAGACATAACGCCTCTGCGCGCGTCGCCATCGACATTTTTAAGCTCAAATCGCATCGCGCGCATTATAGAGACAATGGCAGGTTAATAATACAGGCCAGACACAAAGCTAGATCGTTCACTTCAGGGGGAAATATTGCATCGTATCTTCAACAAAGCATCTGCTGCGGCAGGCGCCGAATTGATTTTCTGTAGCAGCCTCATTATCCTGTTGCCAGTCTGAGTTAAATTAGCTGATATTAGCCCGTCTATGAACCTGAAACAGTTCTACGCCACAGTAACAATCCTGACTGCCGTTTACAGTCATCAAGCCACAGCTAGGGAAGCATTATTTGACAGCGAGCAACCGCTTCAGGCTGTGCTTTCTGCACCTATCAGCCAGGCCTACAAGCAAGCCAAAAAGGATGCACGTCTCTACCTTGAGGGATCATTTGCATACCGCGTCGGCGGCGCTGAGGCAGTAAAGATTCCGGTTAAGATCAAGACCCGCGGAAACTTTCGCCGGTTGAACTGCAAGCATCCCCCGCTGCGCTTGAATTTCAAGAAGAAACAGAATAACGCCAACCTGTTTAAGGGCCAGAACAAACTTAAACTGGTCGGGCCCTGTCGCGATGGCGACAAGTATCAATCGCTATTAGGGCTTGAATACATTGTGTATCAAATGTTTGAAGAGGTAAGCGACTATCATTTCAAAACCCGGCTGCTTGAACTCAGCTATATCGACACCGACGGCAAGAAAGATCCGAGAACCACAAACACCTTCCTGATTGAGGATACAGAGGACATGGCGCGCCGCACTGGCATGAAACATCAGAAAATAAAAGTTGCGACACGTGAAAACCTCGATCTCGAACATGCCGCGTTGGTGGAAATGTTTCAGTTTATGATCAGCAATTATGATTATTCATTGTTTCAGGCTCGACCCGGAGATAATTGCTGCCACAATACTCGGCTGATCGCTGACGGGAGTGCTAGCGGGAAGCTCATTGCGGTGCCCTACGACTTTGACGTCTCCGGATTTGTAGATGCCCCCTATGCCACCCCACCGCCCAATTTTGATGTTCGCTCAGTGCGGGTGCGCACCTATACCGGATTCTGTAAGGAAGACCGCCACGTGCAAAGTGCGATAACAAAGTTCAATGAGCGCAAGGGCCGACTGTATAACGTGGTTCGCCAATCCGCACTAATCAGCGATAAAGTAAAAACACGGGCAGTGAAATATCTCGATAATTTTTATTCAATAATTAACAATGAGCCACAGGTGCAAAAAAAGATCATCGGGCGTTGCCGCGGAAACCTTATTAGCGGCTAGGTTGGCTATTGTGGCACGGCCTGTTGGGCATCCTGCTGCACGGGCGGCGGATTCAACAGGAATTCTCGGTAGTTAGTTATCTTCGGCTGCTTACCAACAATTTCTTCAGCAGCATCGAGATATCTGAGCAGCGCATCAATACCTGTTACATCGGGCAGCTCGACGCGACCTCCATCGAGAATTGCGTAAGCCTTGCCTCCACTCAACTCAAGGGCGCCGAATCCATTGCCATAGGCGGCTGATAATCCGACATCGACAATCACTAATTTGCCTGCGAATCGCGGCAATACGATGGGCAGTAATGGCGTGTGTGCAACCACCATGCGACTTACGCCGAGCGCTGACAGCACGGCTTCAAATGCTGCCTGGTTTTCAGGCGTTTCCGGCATCGTTGCCCAGCCGCGATACCAGAGTGGACCCAGTTCATCTTCAATCAGGTCTGTGGGCTTTACGTCGTCAACCCGCGCCATTTCGGTACGAATGCGGGTATTCATTTCGCTGACCGACATGTTGGCATATTTTTCTGATATACCCCCATGGACAAACAGGGTGTCCGCCAATATGGCCACCGCGGGATGCGACAACACCCACTTCCCATATTTACCAGTTGGCGCCCACGCCATCCTGTGCTCAACATATCCCAAAGGAAATTGCTTGTCCCATTGTTCGCGATGCGCTTCATCAAATACAGGCATCTCTTCTTCAGCAAGCGTTTGTTTAAGGTATGCCACGGTACGTCGATAAAAGTCATCAATACGCGCCTTCGATTTACGACCCTTGAATGCCGCATATTCTCCGGCATGCACATAACGCAAATCGTTGGTCATATTCATCGACTCATGATTCCCTATCAAAACGGTCATACTGCCGCCTGCTTTGCTGGCGCCCTTTTCAAGCTTCATCAACAAATCCATAATCTTGCGGGTATCCGGGCCGCGGTCCGGTATATCGCCGAGCTGTACCAGGCGGGTATCGCCCGCTATCCACTTGTTACGTTTATCGACCAATCCGATGCTTTGCAATAACTTTACAAACTGATCGTAGTCACCGTGAACATCACCGATTGCAATTAATTTGGGCTGATTAGCTTCATCGTTAGCCGCCGGCAGCGTTTTGCCAGTTGCGGAACAAGCGAATAAGAGGGATGAAAGCAGGACCTGAACCAGCTGCCTAGTCATTTTCCTGCGCCTGCTGTTGAGCATTTTCAGCCTTTAATTGCGCCTTGGCTCTCTTACGTTCCGCGGCAAACTGCGATTCCAGGCCATCTCCAAACACGCAAACAAGCAATGCCGAGTAGTTAAAAAACACGGTCAGCACCACGGCTATATCCAGCGCCTGGATGCCGGCGGCAATGCCGGTAGCGATTGCCACAAATATAAACAGAGTGTCAAAGGTATCGCTCAGTGCGCGCCGGAACTGCACTCCCGCGACAATGCCCGCCAAACTGAAGGCTAGCGCCAGGCTGTGCTGCACAACCATGACTATGCCGGCCACCACCGCTGGCAGCACCAGGGTGGTTTCATCCAGTGAATGATCATGTTCCCCGTCCATGTGAATAGCCTTGTAAACCCAGGAAACCGGCAACATTAGCAGCAGTGATCCCAACATGGAAAAAAACAATTTCGCTGCATCATCGAACAGGAATCTTGAACTCAGGTCCGTATCCTGTGCGGTCTCATATTCCTCGCTATCGTAATCACCGCTGAGTAACGAGTCCTCCAGTTTACTGATTTCCAGATCAGCACTGCCGGACAATTCACTCACTCCACCGACTGGCAAGTTATCCAGCGCGCCCGGCACCATCCTGATCAGGCCATACATCAGCGAAAACAAAATCAGATAGTAAATGGAGATTCTGAACACAAGCACCATCATGGCTTTCCTGTTCTTATTTTCCGCCACCCATGCAGTAGTCATAATTATTTCCTGCTTACCTCTTTTGACTGGTCAAACCATAGCATATTTGCCGACGCTGGCAATCCTTCATCGATTGCCTGATTAGGCTATAATCCGCGCCAACTCAATACGGAATTAACTATGTCAGCTCCGAAAATTGGCTTTATCAGCCTCGGTTGCCCCAAAGCCCTGGTGGATTCCGAAAGAATCCTCACTCAATTAAGACTTGATGGTTACCAGATCGTGCCCACTTATGAGGGCGCGGATATGGTAGTGGTTAATACCTGCGGGTTCATCGATGATGCCAAGAAAGAATCTTTGGACACCATTGGAGAAGCCCTGCAGGAAAACGGCAAAGTCATTGTCACCGGCTGCATGGGGGCCAATCGATCTGATATTACTGACGTCCATCCAAATGTGCTTGATGTATCAGGGCCACAGGCTTACGAACAGGTAGTCGGTGCGGTGAAAAAGCATCTGCCGCATAAACCGCAATACAATCCACATATCGACCTGGTGCCCCCACAAGGCATTAAACTGACCCCGAGACATTACGCCTACCTGAAAATTTCAGAAGGCTGTAATCACCGCTGCAGCTTTTGCATTATTCCTTCGATGCGCGGTGACCTGGTCAGCCGGCCAGCCAATGAAGTGGTCGCCGAGGCCGAGGGGCTGGTTCGCTCCGGAGTACGTGAATTGCTGGTCATCTCGCAGGATACCAGTGCCTACGGCGTGGATACCAGGTACCGCACTACCTTCCATCACGGTAAGCCCCTGAAGACAAAGATGCTGGATCTGTGCCTCGCGTTGGCAGAAATTGGCGCCGACCAGCCACCCTGGGTACGGCTCCACTATGTGTATCCCTATCCACACGTTGATCAACTCATACCGCTGATGGCTGAGGGCAAAATATTGCCCTATCTTGATATCCCGTTCCAACACGGCTCACCTGCGATTCTTAAAGCCATGAAACGACCCGGCGCTATCGAAAACACCTTGTCGCGGATTAAAACCTGGCGTGAAATTTGTCCGGAGCTGACCATTCGCAGCACCTTTATCGTCGGTTTTCCGGGTGAAACAGAGGATGATTTCAAGCAATTACTTGACTTCCTCGATGAGGCTCAACTTGACCGTGTCGGTGCGTTCGCCTATTCGCCGGTCGCAGGCGCGGCGGCCAACAAGCTGGCCGGCCACGTCGACGAAGAAGTAAAACAACAACGACTGGCTGTGTTCATGCAACGGCAGGCAGGCATTAGCACAGCCAAAATGGCGGCCAAGATAGGCCGCACGATCGACGTGATCATTGATGAAGTGGATGACCGGGGCGCAATTGCACGCGGCCAAGCCGATGCGCCTGAAATTGATGGGCTGGTTTACCTGAATGAGGAAACCAATCATCAACCGGGCGATATTGTATCAGTCAAAGTGCATGCCAGTGACGAGCACGATTTATGGGCCAACAGTGCTGCTTGAGCAAACCGCCGTGGTGCAACTCAGTTTAACAATATCCTGAAACGCGTACCGCTGGGGAGCCTGTCCTCAATGGACAGTTCACCACCATAAGCCTCAACTATGCCCTTCACAATGTGCAAACCCAGCCCATGTCCGGGAGTTTGACTGTCCAGTTTCACTCCGCGTTGCAATATCACCGACTTCAAATCGTCATCAATACCGGTTCCATCATCAGAAACATACACTTCGATTGCCGGGCGATGTGAGTTTGACGGTGCATTTCGAATCTCAACCTGCACTTGCCGGTCGGCCCACTTATAGGCGTTATCAAGCAGATTGCCAATCAATTCCATCCAGTCACCCTCGTCACCAAAAAACTGCGTACGTGGTGCAATTTTGAGCTCTACATCAAGGTCCTTGTCACTATAGAGCTTGCTCAATGAAGCGATAATTTTCTCTGTCTGGCTGCTTATGTCCAAAGGTCTGGCGAAACGGCGGCGGCCAACAGCAGAAGCGCTGTGAAGCTGGTAGTCAATAATATTTTGCATTGCCGCCAACTGGTGCTCGGCCTCGTTTTTAGTGTTCTGGCCATAGTCCAGACCGCGTAACACCGCTAAAGGCGTTTTAAGGCTGTGAGCCAAATTCCCCAGCACTTCTTTTTGCCGATTGATACGCTGTTCTTCAAAGTTAAGCAGTTGATTTAGATTCTGCGTGAGCCGGCTGACTTCAGCTGGATAATCCTCATCAAAGCGGCGGCGTTCACCTTCTTCAATCTCGCTTACCTGCCGGGTTACCCTGACCAGGGGCTTAAGCGCCCATGACAACAATACCAAAAGCAAACTGATCAGCGAAAAGCCGAGGATTGACAGCCAGACCACTATTTTGCGTTGATATTGGGCAAGCCGCGCAGCATAGCCACTGGTGCTTTCAGCGACCTGCACAGTAAAG
>JAHHOC010000335.1 GCA_018677115.1 Arenicella sp.
GCGGGGAGCCGCGTCATAACAACTGGGTTAGCCTTGCGGATGTTCCTGCCACCACAGCTGAGTCTGACGCTATGAGCAAGGCGTTAAAGAAGCGTGGATTTAAATTTACCGGCAGTACCATTTGTTATGCTTTTATGCAGGCATCAGGCATGGTGAACGATCACCTGGTAGATTGTTTCCGACGCGATATATGTTGAAGACATATTCACCGGGCCGGATAGAATCGGTCACGGCAACCAGTAGTGACCAAACGCCCTGGCATTTACGCGTGATCGGACTGCTGTCGAATTCTGCCGGAATGCTATAGAGGGCGATGCGTTATCGCGTTTGTATGCGGCCTTGATAGTGGCGATCGCCTCGAGTCGCAATGGTTAATTTGTATCGATACCGAAGTCGGTTGTGCTGAACTAATAATCAATTTTGTCGGGTGGCGGCGTAGCCCCCTGCCTCGCAGGCAGCCATAATCTGCTCGCATGCGGATTCAATTTCCACCTGATCGGTGCCCCGCACAACAAAGATAACACGGTAATCTGAAAGTTCTGATTCGCGCTCCTGAGGATAGCTGCCGATCTCCACGCCGTGGTGAGCCAGGTGGATTGTTTCCAGCGCCTGCGCAATTTCACCCTCACTTACATTGGCGTGTATTTTTTGACTCAGGATCGTGTGGCCAATATCGAGAGTTTCAACAATAGCGTCCAACATCACCCGCATAATGCTTGGTACGCCAGCCATCACGAACACATTTTCAATCCTGTAGCCGGGCACCACCGACCGCTCGGTGCGAATCATTTCTGCCCCTTCAGGCGCATAGGCCATACGTTGCGCCGCCGGTGTGAAAGCCACATTCTTAGAATTCAAATGGGCCTGGATAATATCAAATACGTCCTGCTGAATTACATTATCAACACTGAATGCAGCGGCAATAGAATCTGAGGTTATGTCATCGTGCGTCGGCCCGATTCCCCCGGTAGTAAATACGTAGTCGTATCTGGACCGCAGAGCGTTCAGTGCGTCAACAATCTCCTGTTCAATGTCGGGCACAATCCGGGTTTCCCGCACGCGAATCCCCCGCTGCTCGAGAGTAACTGCAATGTGCGCCAGATTCTGGTCTTTAATACTGCCCGATAAAAGCTCGTCGCCGATCAGGAGCACGCCGGCAGATAGGGTTTTTTCCATTAAAAGCGTCCCGCATGTCATTCAGTTAAGTGCAATAGCAGAGTTTAATCGAACCACGGCTTTTTATTCCATTTAATCTGCAGCACTCATACATCGAATTGTATGTACGTTGCTGGACGAATAGCAATTTATAAAATTGTGTTAAAGCTCAGTGATGCTGGACACCTGTAATGCGACGGAATCTTTGACCTCTCTATAATCGCCCGCAACTTAAATACATTCTTTAATACACCAATGGACAACCGGAAACATAGCTGGGCAACATTTCGAAGCCCTGATAGTTCGGGCGGCAGCGTCGAGGTCTGTACTCGATGCGGTATATTGCGAAGTCTTGAAGCAACACTAACTGACTGCTGGGCCCTGACCGACGGCCGGTATCAAACTCATGAGCAGCACCAATGTTCGGTTGCGGTCAATGCGAGCGGAAATTCCGGCGGTGCGCGTATCAGTGATTTTTACTGGTCGTGATCGATACGCAATCGGCTCAGGGGCAGTGCGTACGCAGTGAACAATAGATTGCAAATGACAAATATTGATCACCGTTGGGTGACATACTGCAACCCGGCAAATGATCAGATTCGCATCAAAGCTTGTGAGCAATGCGGCGTATTACGTGGGATTGGGCCGGCCGTGCAGAGTTGCCGGACAATGCCTGCCCGTGACCACATTGTGGCGGTTGCAGGCTGGTGCAGGGTGCCAGCGGCGATAAAATCAGCAGCTTGACAGCAAGCGCCAGGTGCAGGGTACGATCTCATAATTCCAGGCCAGGGAACACGCGGTGGGCATTTGCCGTTGTAGTGGCACCGATCTCAGCGACACTTTCATTCCTGATCTCTGCCAGGGCCTCAGCAATATAAGGAATATATTCAGGGCTGTTCCTGCTGCCGCGATGTTGGGCCACAGTCATGTCCGGAGCGTCGGTCTCAAGGACGATACTCTCAAGCGGCAGTTGCACAGCGAGTTTGCGTAACTTGCTTGAACGGGAATAAGTCAGCATTCCCCCAAATCCCAGTAAAAAGCCCATCTCAATATACTTGTTGGCTTGTTGCAGGCTGCCGTTAAAGGCATGAATGATTCCTCCGGCCGGAGTGTGCTGGCGCAACATTTTAATGCAATCGTCGTGCGCTTTTCGGCAGTGTATAATTGCGGGAAGGCCAATGTGCTTTGCTATACACAGCTGCTGAGAAAAAAAGCTCTGCTGTTTTTTTCGATCCAGTTGCTTGAGATAGTAATCTAATCCGATTTCGCCGATTGCAACTGCTTGGTTGCGCTTCACAAGTTCAGTTATCTTTTCCAGATGTGTGCTTTGGTGTTGCGCGATAAACACCGGATGCAGGCCGAGCGCCAGATAACAGCTACTTTGCTGTTGGCACAGCTCGATGCTGCGCGACCACGTGGCCTGTGTTACTGCGGGAATGATTATCTGGCGCACGGCATTATTTTTAGCACCTTGCAGTACTGCCTGGCGATCCTGGTCGAATTCAGGAAAGTCGAGATGGCAATGTGTATCGATGAATTGCAGCGCGGACATGATTTGAGTGTACCTTATGAATCAGAAGACCAACATCGCAGCAGACACAGCAAGCAATGACAGACGTTTTGGCGGCATTGCACGTCTGTATGGAAACCATGGCCTGGCCAGGCTGCAACAAGCGCATGTCTGCGTCATTGGCATCGGTGGCGTTGGTTCCTGGGCAGTAGAAAGCCTGGCCCGTAGTGCTATCGGTGGAATTACCATGATAGATATGGATCTGGTCGCGGAATCAAACATCAACCGTCAATTGCTGGCGATAACCGATAGCGTTGGGCGCGATAAAGTTCTGGTAATGCGCGAACGGATACAACAGATAAACCCGCTCTGTTCGGTGACCGCGATTGATGAATTCATCAGCCGCGAAAATATCGCCTCGTTAATTGATAGTGATGTAGATTATGTTATTGACTGCATTGATGATTTTCGCACCAAAGCTGCTGTGATCAATCACTGCAAAAAACATCGGCTTAATGTTGTTACCGTGGGTGGGGCGGGGGGACAGTCTAATCCGGCAAAAATAAGATCCACAGACTTGAGTCGCACGCAACATGATGTGCTGTTGGCCAAGACACGTAAATTACTCCGCCAGGATTACGGTTTTGCACGGAATCCTAAGCGGAGTTTTGGTGTTCCCTGTGTCTATTCCGATGAGCAACTGGTTTATCCGGATGGTGCTGGCGGATTAAGCCAGCGTCGCCCAGCGACCAGTCCCGACGCGGCAACATCTAACGCCTTGAATTGTACCGGGGGCATCGGTTCGGTGGCGCATGTCACCGCCACGTTTGCGTTTTTTGCCACTGCCCATGTGATTAACCAGATAGTTCATGCCGACTAACGCATTCCCACAACGCGATATCGTATTGACGACCTTGAATGCGCGCTATATCCACAGCGCTTTCGGTTTGCGTTATCTGCAGGCTAATTTGCATAAGCTGCAGGCACGCAGTGTTATCTGCGAATATACACTTGAATCGAAAACTGAAGATATTGCGGAACAGTTGCTCGCACACCGACCAAAAATAATTGGTATAGGTGTTTATATATGGAATGCAACGCAGAGTGAGCGGCTGGTGGCATTGCTGAAAGTATTAGCGCCGGAAGTGATAATAGTTCTTGGTGGTCCTGAAGTGAGTTACGAATACAAAGATCAGGCTATCGTAAATCTGGCTAACCACGTGATATCCGGCTGGGGTGAATTGAGTTTTTACCAATTGGTTAACCGACTGCTCAAAGGCGAGTCACCCGGTGAAAAAGTGATTGTTGGAGAGCAACCATTATTGTCAAAAATTAAAATGCCCTATGCGCTGTACAACGATGAAGATATCAGCCACCGGGTCGTTTATGTTGAGGCATCACGCGGCTGCCCGTTTAAATGTGAGTTCTGCCTGTCAGCGCTTGATAAGACCGCCTGGCCTTTTGACCTTGAACTGTTCCTGCAGGAGATGGACGATCTTTACCGGCGCGGCGCGCGGCACTTCAAGTTTGTTGACCGCACATTCAACCTGAAAATCAAAAACAGCCTGCGTATTCTGCAGTTCTTCCTGGATCGTATGGACAGCGAATTATTTTTACATTTCGAGGTTATCCCGGATCATTTGCCGGAACCGCTGAAGGCGATGATAAAAAAATTCCCACCTGCCAGCCTGCAATTTGAAATAGGCATACAAACATTGAACACCGATGTGCAGCGCCTGATAAGTCGTCGGCAGGACAATGAAAAAGCCTGTGAAAACATTAGCTGGATCGTGCAAAACAGCAACGCGCATGTACATACCGATTTAATATTCGGACTGCCTGGCGAAACCATGCTGAGTTTCGCAGACGGTTTTAACAAGGTGGTTGCATTGCGCCCGCATGAAATACAGGTTGGTATCCTGAAAAGACTAAAGGGTTCGCCGATTGCCCGTCACACTGTCGCTTACCAGCTCAAGTTCAATCCCAATCCGCCATTTAATATTCTCAGTAGCAATACTTTTAGCTACCTGCAGGTGCAGGACATGAATCGCTTTGCCCGCTACTGGGACCTGATCGGAAATTCGGGGCACTTCAAGATAAGCCTGCCGCTGCTGCTCAATGAGGATCCATTCAATAATTTCGCCAAAATCAGCGCGGCACTGTATCGGCGCACTTCTCGAACTCACAAAATATCGTTGCTCCGCCTGTA
>JAHHOC010000084.1 GCA_018677115.1 Arenicella sp.
CTTTACTGCCGATCGCCAGAAAGAAGTAAGGGGCACGTATCATTTTGCCGACCGCAACCAGCAGCACAATATGGATAAGCATCCAGATTCCTCCTACCAGGAATAGGCCGGGATGATCGCCCAGCGAGCGAATATCCATTTTCATGCCGATGGTGGCTACCAAGATGAATATGAATACCGTACCAATTTTCGACGCACCTGCGCCTTCGTAGGTTCTGGCGCGGGTGAACGAGAGCAGCACGCCGAAGCTAGTGGCCATCACGATCAGCCAGAAGAATTTGGAGGTCAGGCTGAACCTTGCCAGCTGCGGAGCATGCTCTTGAATATAGGGCGCGAAATTGTCCGCTAACAGGTGAGCCAGGCCGGTGGCGGCAAAGGCGATGCCGAGCATGACCATCAGGTCGGTTGTCGTGGGATTTCGGGCAATGCTCTTTCCGTAGGCTTCCATCTCTTTCTGTAAATGCGCAACAGAGCTGGAGTCGGCCTTGAAAAATCGATCAATTTGTTCCTTCTTGCCGATACCAATCAACAGGAACGCCATCCACACCTCGGCCACAATTATGTCGACCGTAATCATAATGCCGAATAGTGTGTTACTGGGGCTGAATACTTCGTACATGGCGGCCTGGTTGGCACCGCCACCGATCCAGCTGCCGGCTACCGTGCTCATGCCGCGCCAAACGGCTTCCGGGCCTGCACCGCCTACCAGAGCAGGGTTGAATACCGACACCATCAGGATTGCCAGCGGGCCGCCCAGAATTACGCCTGTGGTGCCGGTCAAAAACATCACCACGGGCTTATAACCAAGCCGTGCTATCTCCTTCAGGTCTACGCTGAGCGTCAACAGGATCAGGCAAGCCGGGAGCAGGAAGCGAGATGCCACGAAGTAAAGCTGCGAGTGTTCGCCGTCGACAATATTGAACGTGTTGAGCAGCGATGGCAGGAAGTAACAAAGCAACAGCATGGGTACAATGCTGTAGAATTTCATCAACCTGGGATGGAAGCTGGTCGAGGTTTTAAATACCAGTGCCAGAATTGCCAGTAGCAGACCCAGCACCACAGCATCGTTGGTGATTAGAGCATGGGATTGTTCCATCCGGCTATGCTACCTGTGCTTGGAGATCGGCACAATCGGCAACGAGCCGTTGATCAACATGTAAACTTCACTATTTCCAGCGATACAGTTACAGTGCAGGTTGATTTACCGATAAAACATATAGCCGCATGACCTCGCCACTTAACAAACTGAACCATAAAGCCGTTTGCGAAGTGATGGTGCCGGGCACACTTAAGAGCTTTGAGTCAGCATTGCACACCCTTGCCCGAGAAACGCAGCAGGCTGGCAAATTCCAATCAACACGCGGTATTGCCCGTTCAATTGTATTGTGACTCTGCGTTGATGATGGACAAACAAACTATCGATTTTTATGATTCGCAGGTCGAAGCTTATATCGACCTGATCGAGAAGCAACCCCAGGACCCGACCCTGCCCGATTTTATTAGCAGGGTTCCCATTGGAGGTCTGGTGCTCGACCTCGGGTGTGGACCCGGGCACTGCGCAGCGGTCATGCGAGAACATGGCCTGCAGATCGATCCGGTGGATGCTTCGGTGGAAATGGTGAATCTGGCGATTGATACGTTTGGTTTGCCAGCTCGGCAGGCGTTCTTCAGTGATATCAATGCGCAGGAAACCTATGACGCCGTATGGGCCAATTTCAGTTTATTGCATGCACAGGCGAGTGAACTGCCCGGCATAATTGCCGCATTGCACAAGGCGCTCAAACCGGCCGGAATTTTGCATATTTCATTGAAGCTGGGTCAAGGTTCGGCGCGGGATAAATTGGGTCGCTACTATAGCTATTATTCACAACCTGAGTTGAAACAGTTATTGACGACAACGGGCTTTGCAGTTGAAGATATCCAAACCGGTGAATTATCCGGTCTGGCTGGCGACCTGGAACCCTGGATCGCCTTGCTGGCAAAGAAAATCTGATGGAGTGCTTTTGATGCTTCGTATTTTGTACAGTTTACCCGTATTTATCGCAGCAACTGTTTTTGGTTCCAATGCAGTTACTGCACAGCAAGTTGGGCAGGATCTCTACCAGATACAATGCGTTGCCTGCCACGGTAAGGAAGCTGAAGGTAATACCATGCTTAATGCCCCTGCCCTTGCCGGCCAACAGGCGGCTTATACAGCTCGGCAGTTGAAGAACTATAAAATGGGATTGAGAGGCATCGATGAGCGCGACAATATTGGCAGGCAAATGGCTGCTTTTGCTACTGCGCTGGATGATGAATCGCGCACCTTATTGGCCGGGTACCTGAGTGAACTACCGCGTAAAGCCCCGCAACCCGTCGCCGGTGATTTAAACCACGGTGAAAAATATTACCAGGCCTATTGCGGAAGTTGCCATGGCCCGGACGCGGGCGGTAATGAGATGCTAAATTCGCCGGATTTACGTGGCTTGGATGCATCGTATCTAAAGCGGCAATATCAAAATTTTCTTAATGGTGTACGCGGCGCACATGCTGACGACAAGTACGGCCGGCAGATGGCATTGATCTCATCCGGCCTCAAGGATCCCGACACGGTGGATGCCGTCATCGCCTATATTATCTCGATCCAGTAACAGCGTATGCGCGTTAGTTTATTATTGTTGTTATCCGCTGCACTGTTCTTTGTGATTAAGGCAAACGCGCAGGAGCCATTCAGTCTAAGCTCAAAATGCCCCGCCAGTTTTGCACTGGTCGATGGTAACCGTTGTGAGCTCCGCACGCTTTATCAATTTTACACATCCACACAAAACCGTGGTGTGGGTGGTACTCAGACCAACCTGCCACCACACCGTGACGGCTTCTCACCGCAGCAAATTGATCTGGGGCGCTACCTGTTTTTTGATCCCTTTCTTTCCGGCGACGGTAGCCTTGCCTGCGCCAGTTGCCACCAGCCGGAGCTGGGTTTTGCCGATGGCCGGGGACTATCGACTGGCAGTAACGGCTCTCGGACAAATCGTTCCGCCCCGTCATTGTGGAATGTTGCTTTTCTGCAGAGCTTTTTCTGGGACGCGCGCGCCACCAATCTCGAACAGCAGGCGCAGGGACCGCTCTATTCTGCAATTGAAATGAACACCACGCCGCAGCAATTGTTGGCTAAATTGCAAAACAACCAGCACTATGTATCGATGTTTGCCGACGCGTTCCCCGGTGAGGTATCGCTGACTCTGGACAATATCTACCTCGCGCTAGCCGCCTTCCAGACCAGTTTAATATCGCTCAACAGCCGCTACGATCAATATGCCCACGGTAACCACGCGGCCTTGAATGATACTGAAATTGCCGGCTTAAATGTTTTCCGCTCATTTGTCGCGCGCTGTGCTGAATGTCACACGCCACCGCTATTTACCAATAATCAGGTTGCGGTGATTGGAACCCCCGAGCCGGCAGGCAGACCACTGGATATCGGCGCGGAGGCAACCTATGGCAACGCCAAGCTGCGTGGCGGATTTAAAGTGCCGAGCCTGCGCAATATTGCGGATACTGCCCCCTATATGCACTCGGGTGTTTTTGGCTCACTTCGAGAAACCGTCGAGTTTTATACTAAAGGCCGGGGTCATGCAGTGCCGGAGGGAATTAACCTGCATCTGCACTGGCACATCTGGGAGCCGCAATTGCAGGAGCATGAACTGGATTTGCTGGTTGCCTTCCTGTCCACGCTGACCGACCACAGCTTTATGCCGGAGGTTCCAAGGCAGGTACCTTCGGGGTTACCAATCGGATTGACAGCGTTGGGACATGCAGGCAAAGTTTCCACCGATAAAGTTTTACACACAAAATCACCATCAATCGGAGCGTCGTTGGCTGCCCGGGAATAATCTAACCATGAAAACAAAAATCGCTGCCGTAATCCTGCTCGCCCTGACGTTTACCGCCGGTATCTATTTGGGTAAGCAAGGCCAGCCTGCACCAGTGCTCACAGACAGTGAGCAAGGGGCCAGTTATCAAGGAGGTTATGATAAAGCCCAGGATGAGGGTCTTGGTGGTTCGCCAACAACAGCCGCCAAACTGCCGGGTAAGGTATTACAGGTGAAACCAGGTCAAATGATCCAGGATGCGGTTAAGCGCGCTGCTCCGGGCGACACCATTCAGGTTATGCCGGGCGACTACAGTGAAACGGTCTACATCGACAAGGACGATATTCGACTGATAGGCGTAATACAAAACGGCCGGCGCGCGACGCTGGACGGCAAGGGCACTTTGAATGATGCCATTCTTTATTCCGGCAATAATTTCGTGGTGGAAAATTTCAAAATTGTCGGCTACAAGGGCAACGCTATTATGGGGCAGGCCGGTAACAACTTTGAAATCCGTAATAACGTGATTAAGGATACCGGCGTGTATGGAATTTTCCCCCAACTGGGTAAAAACGGCATTGTTGAGCACAATGTGGTGTCAGGCATTGAGGATGCTGCAATCTACATCGGCATGAGTGACAATGTGCACGTTGCGCACAATGATGTGTTCGACAGCGTGGCGGGCATTGAAATAGAAAACAGCCGACATGCCATAGTGGAAAATAATAATGTGCACAACAATACGGGCGGCATCCTGGCTTTTATTACCCCCGGTTTGCCAATCAAAACCACATTTGATGTGATCATCCGCAACAACTTTGTGGTTGGTAATAATCACCCGAACTTTGGTGCTCCCGGTTCCACGGTGTCCGGTATTCCAGCCGGCACGGGCGTTTTGATCATGGCGGCTGACGATGTGGTGATTGAAGATAACATTATTTCCGACAACAAAACTGCGGGGGTGTTGATCACCGATCATGACAATGCCGCAAATGTTACTTTTGACCCGGGGGTTGAACCCAACCCAGACCGGGTAGCGCTACTGAATAATGTGATGCTGAACAACGGTTATGACACCATTACCGAGGTCAAAGCATTGATGTTGAGTGAGCTGAAAACCGTCGAGCCGGATATTGTCGCCGTGGGTGGCGGTACTGGCAGTTGCATCATTAACCGGCATCGATACCAGACTGTAGGCATTGGCGGATATAGCAACTGTGATTTCACCAATACCGATGAAGTAAAAAGCTATTTGCTGGATACACCGGTGCCTCCACGCCAGATCAGCGCGGATGAACGCGGTGAGATCACATATTTGAGCGTGTGTTCCGGTTGCCATTCCTACACCGGCCGCTTAGTAGGGCCACCAATACAAAGTATTCAGGCGCTGTACATGGATGATCCTGAGGGGCTGGCTGCCTATATAGGCGATCCGGTAAAAAAACGTCCGGATTTTCCTGAGATGCCTTCGCAGGCTTATCTGGGAGAGGAGACGCTGCTGGCAGTAGCAAAATACGCCTTGGGCCGGACCGATTAGCTCACTTGCGTCCCACGTTGATCGAGTGCTTGTAGCACCACACCAACTAATACGATCGAACCCCCAACAAGCGAGTAGATAGACGGCACCTCGCCAACACCCACCCAAACCCAGAGTGGGCTCAGTACAACCTCCAGCAACGCCAGTAACGAAACCTGCACAGTCGGCACATGCTGCGTTCCCTTGGTGATCAATACCAGTCCCAGGCCTACCTGTATTGTGCCGAGCCCCATGCAGATCAGAAGATCGTGTGTTGAAATCTCGAAGCTGCCTACGAATGGTGCCACACCGATAGCCAGTAACGCGCCACTCATTGCGCATACCGCGATCATATCCGCACCTGATTGAGAACGGATTGCAACCAGGCTTCCGGAGTAAAACAGCATCATAAGAAAAGCGAATGCCATGCCTAACAATCCGCCACCGCTGAGGCCTGATCCAAAGATAATGGCGATGCCGGTCACCGCAATTGCGATCGCACCCCAGGTTCGGCGGTGCACATTTTCATTGAGGAAGACTTTACCTAAAAGAGCGCTGCTGAGCGGTGCCAGTGATGTTATGAAGACTGCATTAGCCACCGTGGTATTCATTACTGCCAGGATCATGAACAGGCCCGCGGCAGCAATCAATGCGGCGGCAAGCACACCAAAATAGCCCACTTCCCGCATTATTTGTGTGGCTGGTTTGCGGTTTTGCATATACACCAGCAGAGCCAGAAAAGCGGCCTGGGAAACAGCCCGGTAGAATACAATTTGCAGACTGCTGGCGCCGTCCATCAGGCGCACACCGATGCCCAGCAAACTGAGCAGAGCGCCGCCGATGAGAATCATGATTACAGACCGGCGGTAGTTATCCAGCAGCCGACGTTGGAACGGAGACCCGGTAGCCTTCACGATTTAAGCCACGCTGGCGTCTTATAAGGAATGGTCTGCGGCTGGCAGGTCAGCTAGGTGAAGACGTCCAGTGTCTGCGCTACCCTGGCAAATTTATCCGCGACAAACTCGAGTTGCTCAGGTGAATGTGCCGCGGTGACCTGGGTGCGGATGCGCGCCTGTCCCTTGGGAACCACGGGATACGAAAACCCGACGACATAAACGCCTTCTGACAATAGTCTGTCGGCCATATCCGCTGCAAGTGCGGCATCGTGGATCATTACCGGGATTATCGGATGGTCCGCGCCGGCCAATTCAAATCCGGCGGCCGACAATGAGCTTCTGAATAGCGCCGCGTTGGAAGCTAATTTTTGCAGCAGCTGGTCGCTTTGCTTAAGCTGGCTGAGAACCGCTAAAGTGGTATGAACGATCACCGGCGCAAGCGAATTTGAAAATAAATAGGTGCGAGATCGCTGCCGCAGCATATCTGCAGCACGTTGTGACTTACATGCTGCATAACCGCCCGACGCACCACCAAGTGCCTTGCCGAAGGTTCCGGTCAGGAAATCCACTCGACCCATAACCTCACAATACTCATGAGTGCCCCTACCCTGTTTTCCCAACACACCTACCGCGTGCGAATCGTCCACCATAACCAGCGCGTCATAACGGTCTGCCAGGTCACAGATAGTCGGTAAATCCGCTATCACGCCATCCATTGAGAACACGCCGTCGGTGGCAATAATCCTGAACCGGCTGTCCTGTGCGGCCTTCAGGTGTTGTTCCAATTCAGCCATGTCGTTGTTGGCATAGCGCAGTCGCTGTGCCTTGCATAAGCGGATGCCGTCGATCACGCTGGCATGATTTAAGCTGTCGCTGATAATCGTGTCTTCAGCGCCGAACAGGGTCTCGAACAGGCCGCAATTGGCGTCATAGCATGCGGCATACAAGACCGCGTCACTCATGCCCAGAAAATCCGCCAGTGTCGTTTCCAGTTGCCGGTGAATGTCTTGCGTGCCACAGATAAACCTGACTGATGCCATTCCATAGCCGTATTTTTCAATGCCCTTAATCGCTGCCTGCTTTAGGGCTGGAGAGTTTGCCAGTCCCAGATAGTTATTGGAGCAGAGATTAATAGCCTTATTGCCGTCCGCGAGGTCCAACTCCGTACCCTGAGGTGATTCAATAATGCGTTCTTCCTTATACAAACCTGCAGTACGTATCGAATCCAGTTCGGCCTCGAGATGATCAACGAATCTGTCTGACATTAGCTTAATCCCAATTTAAAATTACTTTGCCTGATTGACCGGAACCCATCGCATCGAATCCAAGTTGAAAGTCGGTGTAATCAAAACGATGGGTAATGATGGGCGTCAAATCGAGACCACATTCGACCAGCACCGACATCTTGTACCAGCTTTCATACATTTCCCGACCATAAATACCCTTGATCGTTAACATGTTGAAGATCACCGGATTCCAATCCATAGGGCTGGCTTCGGAGGGCAGGCCCAGCATGGCAATTTTGCCGCCATGGCCCATATTATTGATCATGTCGTGAAATGCCCGTGGATTACCCGACATCTCCAGACCGACATCAAAGCCCTCACTCATATTGAGCTGCGCCTGAACGTCTGCCAGATCCTCGTCAGCAACGTTTACCGTGTGTGTTACGCCCAGCTGTTTTGCCAGCTCGAGGCGCCAAGGATTTACATCGGTAATCACCACATGCCGGGCACCGCTGTGTACACAGACCGCTGCCGCCATTACGCCAATAGGGCCGGCGCCGGTAATCAGCACATCTTCACCCAGCACATCAAATTGCAGGGCAGTATGCACAGCATTACCGAAGGGGTCGAAGATAGCAGCCACATCGAGATCGATATTGGGCCGGTGCACCCAGACATTTGCCATCGGCAGTGAGATGTATTCTGCAAAAGCACCTTGCTGATCAACTCCGATGCCGCTGGTGTGGGCGCACAGGTGCCGACGGCCTGCCATACAATTGCGACAGCGACCGCAGACTACATGACCCTCGCCTGAGACGATTTGACCGACTTCAAAGTCGTTAACATTGTCGCCAACTTCAACAATTTCGCCTACGAACTCATGACCGGTTACCATTGGCACCGGGATGGTGTTTTTGGCCCACTCATTCCAATGGTAGATGTGCATATCGGTGCCGCAGATTGCGGTGCGCAACACTTTCACCAGCACATCGTTGATACCCATGACAGGCATATCGATGTCCATCATCCAGAGGCCTTCTTCAGCTTTGCTTTTGACCAGTGCCTTCATTGCATATTTATCCGGAGAACTAACCGTGAGCCCCCTAGCTTAGCACAGTGGCTGAGACCGATTTGAGTCGCAATTCAGCCTAATTCCAGACTAGCCATTGACTATACTTGGATAATATATTGCGGCAAAACCACTAACAGATCGGGGCAGCAGTGACGATTAGCGTACTGGATCTTTTTAAAATTGGTATCGGCCCATCGTCCTCGCACACGGTGGGACCGATGTATGCTGCCAAGTGGTTTGTTGACGAGCTCCACCGCTACGGAAAGCTGGACCAGGTTAATCGCGTTAAAGCAGAAATGTTTGGATCCCTGGGCGCGACCGGCAAAGGTCATGGCACACCGAAAGCGGTGGTTCTTGGCTTGATGGGGGAGAGTCCTGAGACGGTTGATGTAGAACAGGCGCAGGCCAGGGTTGATGAGGCTGAACAGTCAAATTCTCTGAAACTGGCCAGAGGCCAGGTGGTCAACTTTGATTTTAATGAGGATATCGTGCTTTACCGCAAGGAGTCGCTGGCATTCCATGCTAATGGCATGCGGTTTACCGCCTATGACGCTGTAGATAACGACTTGCTTAAAAAGATTTATTATTCGGTAGGCGGTGGTTTTGTTATTGACGACCAGGTGGCTCAGGCCGAGGGAGATGACTCGCCGATCATCGCCGATGAGCGAAAACTGACCTATCCGTTTACCACTGCCAAGGGCCTGTTGGAATTGACCGCTGAAACCGGGTTGTCGATATCCGATTTAATGCTGGCCAACGAAGCGGCATGGCGGCCGGAACATGAAACCCGGGCCAGCTTATTGGAAATCTGGCAGGTCATGCAGGCCTGCGTGGACAAAGGTCTGGTTGAAGAGGGGATTTTACCCGGTGGGCTGAAGGTGAAGCGCCGTGCAAAACATCTGCATCAGCAGCTCCTCAGGAAGCCGGAACAGTGTTTGTCAGACCCACTGTCAATTCTCGATTGGGTTTCATTGTATGCGCTGGCAGTGAATGAAGAAAACGCCGCCGGTGGCCGCATAGTCACCGCACCAACCAACGGTGCAGCCGGAATAATTCCCGCGGTGTTGCATTACTATGAACGCTTCGTTCCGCGCGCAAATGACGAAGGTATTATCCGTTTCTTATTGACCGCAGGCGCGATTGGTATCCTGTATAAAGAAAATGCTTCAATCAGCGGTGCCGAAGTCGGCTGTCAGGGCGAGGTGGGCTCGGCCTGCTCGATGGCTGCTGGTGCGCTGGCCGAAGCCTTGGGTGGGACCCCGGGTCAAGTAGAAAATGCAGCAGAAATTGCCATGGAACATAATCTTGGGCTGACCTGTGACCCTATCGGTGGGCTGGTCCAGGTTCCCTGTATCGAGCGCAACGCGATGGCGTCAGTCAAAGCCATTCACGCGGCAAGAATGGCGATGCGCGGCGATGGCTCGCATTTTGTATCTCTGGACAAAGTGATCCGCACCATGCGGGATACGGGCCGCGACATGCAGGATAAGTACAAGGAAACAGCCCGAGGCGGCCTCGCACTGAACGTGATTGAAGTGCCGGTGAGTGTGGTGGAGTGTTAGCTCCGCTGCCGATACCCAATGAACGGGACCAGGTTACATATTAATCACAATTTTGCCGCGTGCCCGACCGCTCTCGGAGTAACGAATTGCTTCAGGCACCTCGCTTAAACCATAGCGCCTGTCTATCACCGATTTGATTTTTCCGTCACCCATCAGTTGCGCCAGCGTAGCCATATCTGGTTGATTGAATTTAGCCAGAAAACCCTTCAACTGCTGATCCACAAAGGGGCGGGTAATCATCGCCACCAATCCGTTTTTGAATGGACCAACCCAATCGCTACTCGGGCCGCCGACCATCACCAGCGTACCTTCTGGTTTCAGCGCTTTACGCAATTTCGGGATGGACCAGTTGCCGACGTTGTCAATGATCAGATCGTATTGCTTGCCAGACTCGACAAAGTCTTCTTTTTTGTAATTAACGACATAGTCAGCACCCAGAGATTTCACCATATCGACGTTGCGTGTGCTACACACGCCGGTAACTTCGGCTCCCATAGATTTGGCTATCTGCACTGCAAAAGTGCCGACCCCGCCCGATGCTCCGTTAATCAGCACCGACTGGCCGGCTTGCAATTGACCGCTGTCACGCAAAGCCTGTAATGCGGTTATCGCAGCGATCGGTACTGCGGCGGCCTGCTCAAATGTAGTGTTTGCGGGCATATGGGTGATTGAGCGTGTAGCTTGCACGGTAACATATTCAGCAAACGCCCCATTAGCGGGACCAAACACGCGATCGCCAGGTTTGAAGCCGGTGACTGCAGCACCCACCGCTTCGATCGTACCCGCATAATCGCTGCCGATTCGCGGGTCACTGGGCGCGCCGATCCCGCTCATCAGGCGCATTATGTAGGGAGAGCCACGCATATAGTGCCAATCCATTGGATTGACTCCAGCCGCTTGGACTTTGACCAATACCTCATCTTCGTCAATGTCTGGCTTTGTGACATCGGTCAACTCGAGCACTTCAGGGCCGCCATAGCAGCGGTAGGTTATGGCTTGCATGCTGTTTGCAGAATCTTCCGCAGCTGGCCGCTCACCGCAATCCGATGTATAGCCAATGGTGACAATTAGCGCCAGCACCAAAAGACCTATAATAATGCCGACTACACCGAGAATTTTTGTGAATAGACCCATTGGGGTGACCTCCTGATTTGCGCGCATTATACGCTGCCAGATTGAAATTGCAGCCGCAGAGAAAATTATCTGCCTGATGCTGACGCGGGCAATGTTAATATGTCGCCCATTGAGAATCCACTGAGAACTAGTAATGAACCGTTTATTGATTTTAACTGTGTTCGCAGGTCTGGCATTGTCGGCCTGTTCAGAACCAACCAAGCCCACCGGCACAGCTGCAGATGCGGAAAAACAAATGAAACAAGACAGCAATCCCTTTTACTCAGATAGTGCGCTATATATGCAACATCCGCCGTTTGATGTCATACAGAACGCTCACTATGCGCCTGCTTTCGAATAAGGTATGGC
>JAHHOC010000336.1 GCA_018677115.1 Arenicella sp.
GTGTAGTCTGCCTATAATTGAACAGCAGATTTTTATGGAGTAACAGACTTGAACAAGCAATACGACTACCTGATTAAAAACGCTAAGGTTTTCGATGGCGGGGCAACTCCGCTGTTTGAAGACGTGGCTATCGCCAACGGCAAAATTGCCGCTCGCGCAATGGACATTGCACCCGAGACCGCCAGCCAGGTGATCGACGCAGGCGGTAAATGGTTGATGCCCGGCCTGTTCGACATCCATACTCATTATGACCTTGAGCTGGAAGTCGCGCCGCACCTGCCTGAATCCACCCGCCATGGCACCACCTCGGTGGTGATCGCAAATTGCAGCCTCGGGTTGGCCTTCGGCGCTCAGCGCCGCGACGGCTTCGACCCCATTGTTGACTGTTACGCCCGGGTTGAGAATGTGCCCAAGCACGTGCTGCGCAACATTGGCGACAAAGTTGATTGGCAGACGCCGGCCAGTTACCTCGAGCATCTCGACGCGCTGAACCTGGGGCCGAACGTGGTGCCCTTGATACCACATTCGATGCTGCGCATCGAGGTGATGGGTTTTGAAGACAGCATTTCTCGTGACCCCACTGACGCTGAATTGGAAACAATGGAGGCGTTGCTGGAAGATGCGATGCAAAAGGGCTACGCCGGGTTTTCCACCGATGCACTGCCGTTTCATTATCTGGCCAACCAGCCAAACACCGACAAGGTGATACCCACCCAATACGCCAAATATGAAGAGCTCAAGGCCCTGACCGATATCGTGCGCGAGCATGATGGCGTGTGGCAGGCGACCCCACCCAAGGACGATTCAAAGGAAATCATGCGCACCTTTATGCTCACCTCCGGCCGCTTTTTCGGCAAGCCGTTAAGGACCACTGTGGTGGCCGCCATGGACGTGCAAAGCAGCCGCAAAATACTGCCGCTCGGCCTGTTGTTGGCGCGCCTGCTTAACAGCCGCTGGATCAATGGCAAGTTCTATCTGCAGGCGCTGGCCGCACCGTTCAAGGTGTGGGCCGATGGTGCAGTAACCCCGTTGGCCGAAGAAATAGCGGAATTGCGCGAGCTCAATGAGCTCGACCTCGAAGACCGCGAGGGGCGCGCCCGGCTATTAAATGACCCGGCTTATATGCAGCGCTTCAAGGCCATGTGGATGAAAGGCAAGCAGGGCTTTTCCATTGCCCGCTTGAAACGCCTGCTGCGTCTGGAAGACTATGCATTTAACCGCACTATTGCCGACATGCAGATCGATAAGTGCCCACTGGCCAACTGGCGTGGAATGAGTTTTGAGCAGGTGTTTGATCGGGTGAAAGCGCTTAACAGCGGGCAACAGGTAGAGCTCACTGACAGTGAGCGCGAAATCATCCATAACGATTTCTCCTGGGTAGTCGATGAAGCCGATTTTGTTATCCAGATGCTGCGCAGTTTTGACCTTGAATTAAGCTGGTCGACCGTGACTGCCAATCGTGATCCGGCGGTGTTGCGTAAGCTGCTGATGAACAAAGTGCTGCTGCCCGGCTTTAATGACTCCGGCGCGCACCTGACCAATATGGCCTTTTATGACTGCAATCTGCGGGCCCTGAAAATAGCTGCTGAGGGAACCGACAGCGATGCTGATGTCGCCTATATGGTCAAACGCCTGACGCGTGACCCGGCAGAGGTGTTTGGTGTGGAGGGCGGCCGCATTGACATTGGCGACCAGGCCGATGTGATCCTTATCGACCCGCTGCAACTGGCCGCCTACGATGGCGAAGCCGGAGTCACCCGGCAATACCGGGATGACTTCGAGCATGAACAGCTGGTCAACCGCTCCGACTCGGTTGTGCCGTTGGTGATGATTGCAGGCGATATTATCTGGCAGCATGACGCCTTTCCCGATGATGCCGGCAGGCGTAGGTTCGGCCGTGTGCTGCGGGCTAAAAATCATCACCAACAGGCTAGCGCTGATGCGGCTGCCGATACAGTAGAACTCGATTCGGTAGTCAACGCTTGAGCTGGCGCAGATGTTTTTAAAGACTTCACCGCTCAAAACGGCCCTGCTAATCCTGATTTTGTTGATCATCGCGCTGCTGGTATTCCATAAGAGGTTCATTGAGTGGTATGTCAGTCCCGCGGATGAATTTGCTCTTGAGCAGGCACCAGCTGCGCCGGACTATGATCAATATCGGTTCTGGAGTGCCCATCCCGACCGCGCAGACAGTTCTGACCTGGCACCCGAAGGCAGTTCGGCTATTGATCCGCAGCAGGCGCAAATCGACGTATTTTTTGTCCAGCCAACGTCTCACTTCACCGGTGGCACATGGAACTCGGAAATGTCCACCTCGGCGTTTGCCGAGCAGGGCACCGAACATATCATCGCCACCATGGCCAGCGTGTTCAGTGCCTGCTGCCGCATTTATGCGCCGCGCTACCGCCAGGCGCACCTGGCGGCATTTATCAGGACCGGCTCACAGGCGGGCATTGAGGCATTGGACCTGGCTTACCGTGATGTAGAACAGGCATTCCTGCATTTTCTCGATAACCGTGACCCGGCACGCCCGTTTATTCTTGCCAGCCACAGCCAGGGCACACTGCATGGATTGCGTTTACTTTCCAACCATGTTGATGGTAAAGCCCTGCAGAACAAAATGACCGCTGCTTACCTGATCGGTTACTGGATTCCCAGCGATGCCCTGACCGTGACTATCCCCAATATTCCGTTGTGTGAAACTGACGACATGATCGGTTGCCTCATTACTTATGATACCTATGACATTGAGGGCACCGGGCGCGACCCGGACGGCGTGTTGCCCTACTGGTACCCCAGCGGCTGGGAGTGGGCCAACCGGCCGACTACCCTGTGTGTTAACCCGCTGAGTTGGCGCGCTGACACCAATACCGCGCCGGCTAGTGAAAACCTCGGTGCAGTGCCGATGCGCTGGACCGATGCCATCTTCGAGTTCATCGTGGACAGTAATCCCGGTTATATTTACCGAAGCCTGGGTGAACCGAAAGTTGGCTATACTTCAGCCACTTGTCGGGCTGACGGCTCGCTGATGGTGGATCCGCAGGCCGGCAGCGAATTCGACAATCGTGGTGCCGGATCCGACCGCAGCCTGCATCCCAATGACTGGAACCTGTTCTATATGAACCTGCGGCGCAACGCCGCGCAGCGAATCAACGCCTACAAGGGCAACTGAGTCTCCAGCAGCCGGCAAAAAAATGCTTGTGAATCACAGCCTTAGGAAAGGTGAAAAAGGAAATTTGCAGATCGTAATTTTTGCACTATACTGAGTCCCATTCTGCAGCAAATAATAATGGTGTCTGTGGCAATTCCACAAAAGGAACTGCGCTGAGGGGACCAGTAAAAAACTGCGTATAATTTAATTACCATATCTATGATCTGGCATAAGACCAGGCACGACCGACGTTGCTTGAATTCCCTAGTATTTTCAGGGAGTTAGCATAAGGGCCGTTAGATAAATCTTTGGAGGCCATCAGCATGACCCGTTTGATAACAATTTTAGCATTTGCTTGCACACTTCTTTTCACCCCTCTTGTCTCGTTTTCCGTTGAGGCCTCACGGCCGATGGTTGACGAGTCTACTTTAAAAGCTGCTACGTCAAAGCAGGGCACAAAGTGGGTAAGACTACCCGATACGCTAGTGCCGGACGATGGCGGCAAGAACCGCTACATTGTTCAGTTCGATGAAGCAGCTTTGCCGCTCTATGAAGGCGGTATTGAAGGTTTCGAAGCGACAAATGTTGGTGGCGGGGGTCGATTGGATGCGAGATCAAATGCGGCACGCGCCTATGTAGGGCTCTTGCAATCACGCCAGAATGACTTGCTGACTTCAATGTCGAGAGAAGTGGGCAACGTTGAAGTGATGCGAACTCACCAGCACGCTCTCAATGCGGCTACAGTGCTTATGACCAGAGTGCAGGCCAACAAAGTGCGCAGTTTGGCTGGCGTAAGGTCTGTTGAGCGCGATCGGGCAGTTAAACCCACAACCTTTACAACCCCGGGTTTTATTGGTGCAGACCAGGTCTGGGACGGCAGCGCTACAGGTATCGGTCATCTTGGTGAAGGCGTTGTGGTGGGGATTATTGACAGCGGTATCAACCACGCTCACCCTTCGTTCGCAGCGACGGGTGGCGATGGCTATGTTCACACTAACCCGCTTGGTTCCGGCGTTTATTTAGGTGATTGCCTTAGTTTTGCCGGCGCTTGTAACGATAAGTTGATTGGTTCATATACTTTCCTTGATGGGCAGACTAGCCCTGAGCCGGATGAAATATTATTGCCTGGCCAGATTCCATCAGCCGATACAGACGGCCATGGTTCGCACGTGGCGAGCACGGCTGCTGGTAACGTCGTGCTGAATGTTGACCTGCCCGATGCCGATGGCAATCCCAGCTCAATTAACTTTCCGCAGATCTCTGGCGTGGCACCGCATGCCAATGTAGTTGCCTACAAAGTTTGCGCTCCCTCGTGTTTCTTTTCAGATATCGTAGCCGCGGTTGATCAGGCTATTGAGGACGGCGTGGTAGATGTCCTCAATCACTCGATCGGTTCTTCTCCAGGGAATCCATGGGATTCATCGCAGGCACAGGCATTTCTGGCGGCTCGCGCTGCGGGGATTTTTGTGGCGAATTCGGCCGGCAATAGTGGCCCCGATGCAGGTACGGCCGAAGCCGCAGGCAATGCGCCTTGGGTCGCCGGTGTTGCCGCCACCACTCACGATCGATCATTCCCTGAAAAAATGTTGCAGGACATGAGCGGTGGCGATACTGCTGCGCCGGCGAATATTACCGGTCGATCAGTTTCTGGCAGCATCACTGGTGATATTGTCTACGCCGGTGACTTTGCCAGCCCCGACGGTAGCAGCGACCCAGCGCAGTGCCTGGCGCCATTCCCTGCCGGAACCTTTACGGCGAGCCAGATAGTGATGTGCGACCGTGGCGCAATTGCTCGTGTAGCTAAAGGCCAGCATGTAAGAGATGGTGGTGCTGGTGGTTTTATCTTGGGCAATGTAGATGGCGCAGCAACCTCAGTCAACAACGACGCACATGTTGTCCCGGCAATTCACATCAATGCCGCTGATGCTAATGCTGTGCGTGGCTGGCTGGCGAGCGGTACTGGTCATACTGGTACAATCACATCGGTTAGTAACACTATTAGCGATCCAGCTGCCGGCGATAACGTTGCCGGATTTAGCTCGCGCGGGCCATACACCGGCTTCGATATTCTGGCGCCAAATACGGCGGCCCCGGGCGTCGATATCCTGGCAGCAGGCGCGGAACTCACTCAGGGTCAAATCGATGAAATTCGTGCAATATATCCTTCAACATCTTGGGAATCCGTACCGGGCGAGTTTGGCTCGATCGGTGGCACGTCGATGTCCAGCCCGCATATTGCAGGCACAGCGGCGCTCTTAAAAGGAGTCAACCCTGGCTGGACTGACGCAGAAGTGTTGTCGGCCATAATGACTACGGGCACCTACGATCTGGTTAAAGAGGACGGTGTGACTCCGGCCGACGTCCATGATATTGGTGGTGGTCGCGTACGAGTGAATCTCGCGGTCAAAGCGGGTCTGGTGCTTGACGAATCCAGCACCAACTTTCAGGCCGCCAACCCGGACACCGGCGGTGACCCCTCGGCGCTAAATGTAGCAGGTCTTGTTAAGGGTGAGTGTGTGGGTACTTGTGGATGGACGCGAACCGTGACAGCGACTGTAGCCGGCAGCTGGACCGCCACCGGGCTCGACTCGTGGGTATCGGTTAGTCCGGCATCGTTCAATCTTGCTGCAGGTGAATCGCAGGTGATAGAGATATCC
>JAHHOC010000103.1 GCA_018677115.1 Arenicella sp.
GATAACAGACTTACCCAATCTGGAACGCGTGGAAGTATTGCGCGGCCCGCAAAGCACGCTATTTGGTAAAAACGCGTCTGCAGGCGTAATCAGCATAGTCACTGCAGAACCCAACGGCGAATCTGCGGCCAGGGTTTCACTGACCGCCGGTAATTTCAGCCAGGTGATTGTGCGCGCGCAGGCGGAAGGCGCGATCAGCGACAATGTGGCGTTTGCGATATCGGGAAATACAAACACACGTGATGGTTACTTTAAAAACCTGTCCACCGGCAGCGATATCAATAACCGTGACCGCCAGGCGGTACGCGGCCAATTGGTATTCACGCCGAGTGATGAGACGAAGGTCCGCATAATTGCTGACTGGGATGAAATCGACGAAGAATGCTGTGGTGTGATCAATTTGTTTCAGTCTCCGTTGGAAGTATTCGTCAACTCGCAAACCGGTGCGCAGGTGATTCCTAACGATCTAACTGCGCTTGAGTCATTTGGCACTACAGATCCGGTAAACCAGATTGAGAATGCCGGTATCTCGATGCAAATTGATCGAGACTACGATAATTTTACTCTCACATCGATCACCGCGCTCCGCAACACTGATTCGTTTTCCAGTATTGACGCCGATTTTACGTCAGCTGGTTACATCACTAATGATATATCCACTGACATTGACACCTTCACGCAGGAAATTCGTTTGACCTCAAGCGGTGGTGGCGACGTTGACTGGATGGTTGGCGGCTATTACTTTGATGAAGGAATCGATTATATAAACGATCTGCCCTACGGCAATGACTTCCGGGCTTTCATCGATGGGCTCACGTTGGCACTTGGTGCCCCAAATGCGGTGGCCGGCATTGAACAAGCCCTCGGCTTGCCGGTGTTTCAAACATTCTTCCCGGCAAACGGTGCAATCACCGAAGTGGCTGAATTGGATAACCAGGCCTATTCCTTGTTTGGATCCCTTGACTGGCACCTTAGTGATAGGACGACTGCGACCATCGGCCTGAACTACACCAAAGATGAAAAGGAGGCCCGCGTAAGCCAGGTTAACCGCGATGCTTTTTCCAGCCTTGACTTCGTTCAAATAGGCGGTGGCCTGATTTTTCAGCAACTGGTGGGCGCTGGTGTACCGCCAGCAATAGCTGCGGGTCAGGCAGCTGCGCTTAGCACAACTGCAGCCAATCCGTTGCTGCCACTACAGGCAGTACAATTTTTGCCGCCATTCCAGGATTACCCGAATTCGGTGGAAAACGGTATGAGCGATGATGATGAGGTGACCTATAACTTCCGCCTATCCTACGACGCAACCGACAGTGTCAGCATTTACGGTGGTATTTCTACTGGATTCAAAGCTACTTCATGGAATTTAAGCCGGGATGCCCGGCCCGTTGCCGCGGATCTGGCGGCGCTGCAGGCTGCCGGATTGGCGGTTAATAACCTGACATCCGGAACACGCTTTGCCAATCCTGAGGATGCCACCGTGGTTGAATTGGGCCTTAAAGCGCGCTTTGACAAAGGTGCCCTTAATATGGCTATTTTTGACCAGTCAATTAAAGGCTTCCAGTCGAATATATTTGGTGGCACAGGCTTTAACCTGGCCAATGCCGGTAAGCAGTCAACCAAGGGTGTGGAATTCGACCTGACTTATTATCCTTCGGACGCATGGCAGTTGACTCTTGCAGGCACTTACCTGGATGCAGTTTATGACGACTTCGAAAACGCCAGCACTGCAAACTTTATCCCTGGTGTCGGATTGATGGCGACTGTCGGCGGACTGTCCGGAGAGACGGTGAATGGGGTGCCTGAGTTGGCACTGGCTGCGTCAGCGACCTACAATTTTGTTATGGGCAACAACCTTGAATCCTACATCCGTGCTGATTTTCAGTATGATGATGAAGTGCAAACCAACGACAATATCCCCGCTCAGTTTGCTTCTATCAGTTTTGAGAACTTAAATATGAGTTTCGGTGTAACCACCGAGAACGGTCTTTCTTTCACCCTCTGGGGTCGAAACCTCACTGACCATGAAACGGTCACAACAGGCTTCCCAACGGTTGGTGGCACTATGGGCATTTTCGGTTACCGCAACCAGCCACGCACTTACGGCGTGACCTTAACTAAAGACTGGTAAACCTTAAGTCAGTAACACCTTTGAGACCGGTGTTGGGCAACAGCCCAACACCGGTTTTTTATGCCCATGGATGGGCGGGCCGAAAAAACGCTCCCGGCATTTTCGGCACTTCCGCCTTCCATGGCGGTCGTACTCCGCGAGCGCAGGACGCGCAGGAGCGGCGATATTCATGGACCTCGCTACCCCTTGAGGGGTATAAACGGACTTAACATTATTGCGACGGCTAAGCCGCCAGGTGAGCTTTACAGACCGGAGTAGTAGGCCGCTAAATCAGCAATATCTTCATCGGATAATCCTGTTGCCATCGGAGCCATCACCGCGGTCATGCCGCCGGTTCGTGTGCCATCCCTATAGGCCTTTGTGGCACTTACCAGATAGCCTTCTTTCTGGCCCGCCAGGTTGGGATAGATATCAGCAATAGAGATACCGTCTGCACCATGACAGGCAGCGCAGGTCGCTGCTTTGCTTTTTCCGGCTTCTGCATCACCGGCGTTGGCAGTTATTGGGAGTAGTAGTGCTAAGCCAAAAATAAAATTTTTCATTTTTTAGATAATTCCATGGAGATTACATTCAAGCCTGTATTCTAACTGGCTCATTGTGATGCATTGGTAGTTTCTCTCAATAACCCCGTTGCAGATCGACCAGATTATACACTCTTTCCCCTGACACCAGGCGGCGCAGGTTTTCTTTCATGAACACCCAGCGGCGGGCCGCGCTTTCCGCGGTAAACGAACTGTCGTGTGGGGTGATAAAGACGTTAGGCAGTTTCCACAGTTCAGAGTCTTCGGGTAAAGGCTCCGGTGTAGTCACGTCCAGCGCTGCAGCACGGATTGTGCCGGCTTTCAAGGCGGCAATCAGGTCATCCTGTTGCACGCTGCCGCCGCGGCCTACATTCATAAACAGGCCATGTCGCGGCATAGTCTCGAAGAATTCCCGGTTAAAGATCTCACGGGTTTTATCAGTCAACGGGGCCGCGTTTACCACCACATCAGCCTGTTTCGCTAACTCCAGCAACTCGTCGGCCAATCCGACATAATCAACATATTCGGGCCCGCTGCGCGAGCTGTTGCGGGTGGCTAACACCTTCATTCCCAAACCTTTGGCGCGCCAGGCAATCTGCTTGCCAATGCCGCCGAGGCCGACAATTAATATCGTCTTGCCGCGGATTTCAGTGCCCGGCGGGATAGGGGACGGATAACTCATCCACTTGCTCTCAGCCTGTGCCCGCGAGTAGTCGATCAGGTTACGCTGCATCATAAACATCGCTGCAATCACCCATTCGGCAATGGCCGGGCCGGATGTGGCAGCACCATTGGCGACGATGACGCGTTCGTTATTGAATTGCTTGTTGGCGGCACAGGTTTCCACTCCGGCACTGAGGTTTTGAATCCACTTCAAATTCGGGTAGTCACCCTTGAAGAAACCGCACTGGCCGAACAATGCTTCCACCTCATCTGCATGTTGTTTAAGTTCAGCCGGAGATTCCATGAATACCACCTCTACATCAAGGTCTTCAGTAAGCCATTTATCAAAATCACCGACTTCGGATAGTTTGTAAGCTGATGGCACGAGGGCATAGACTTTATCCGGCTTCTTCCAGCGCGCATCATTGGAGATCGGCTCGGCGGATAATTTTGGATTGATTTGTGAGAGCACTTCTGCGGCGTCGGGCACCGTCGCTGCAACAGTTTGTACCGCAGGGGAAAGTG
Organism: Arenicella sp.; assembly: GCA_018677115.1. Classification (GTDB taxonomy): domain Bacteria; phylum Pseudomonadota; class Gammaproteobacteria; order Arenicellales; family Arenicellaceae; genus Arenicella. The sequence goes on from JAHHOC010000103.1 coordinate 3,838, forward strand.
CAAGCGAGAAGAAAATTAAACAAACTAATGCGGGATGGATTTTCATAAGTGTCGGATTCAATTAATCAGGTGCACATAGTATCCAGCCGCACTCCTGCTTGTCTACCACATCACGGCTCAGCAGATCACTGTATATAATCACCCGTCAGGGGTTGTTCAGGAATTTCGGCGCTGGATGTCCAATATTCATCCGACACAGCTAGCTCAAAACGGTCAGTCACCGGAAAACCCGGTGGGCGATGCTCTTCCAGGCGGGGATCAAAAACGATTTTTGTTGCGTAGCGCGGCTCGGTAGCGGTCAATGAACCAGCACTCAGGCTGCCGAAAATGCGTAAAGTGCCGTGATTGTTGACGGTTCGGCCGCGCACGGTAAATTTCCGCTGTGCGTAAATGGCTGCATCTATTTTCAGGTCGCCCGCGCCGGTAACGCGGCTCCTGGCAATGTCAACGTTGCGCGCCGACACCAGGCCAAGGAAGTTATCACCGTCGCTGCTGCCCGGATGCCCGGCATAAACCAGGTCGCCTTCGATGACAATACGCTTGGGAGAGAACAGCAAAACCTTGCCGGCTACCTCACCACTCACGTACAGGCTGACGCCCTTTGCAGCCTGGATGCGTATCGGCTGGTCGCCTATCGGTTGCGCATGCAATATCCCGTCGCCATTGATGTGATGCCACAAAAATTGCTCGTTGGCGGCAAATATTATGCGGGTATCCTGGTCGAAAAAATGGGTTGCGCCCTGGCCGGTGCGGGGAGTATCAGCATACAGGACATTGGATATTGGCATGTCAATCTTCCTGATGCCGGTTTCCAAACCGTCGAGAAAAACACTTTCATTGCGAATAAGCCTGCCGGAGCGGTTTATGTCCACACTATGCGATGCGGTAGTGACCCGCCCATGAAACACAGGTTGCGCGTCCGGGCCAACCTCTAGATGAATCCTGGAGTTGGAATGGAAACGGCCGTCAACAATGTCGTCGTGAAACTGCAGGTCCCGGTCCCAGCGGTGCACGAACTGTGCAAAATTGGAAAACGCCAGTTTTTTCAGGCGCATTTGCGTACTCAATTGTGCGCCATTTTCATGGGTGATAACCTCAATCAGGACCTTCTCCAGATCCATGTCACCGCCGGCTGGGATACGTTTGAATGTGGCGCTGTACTCCTGTCCCTGGTGTTCCCAGCGCAGCGGTTCTGAGGGGGAATCAGATTGTTCGATTTGCGTGCTCCACTGCCTGATTT
>JAHHOC010000143.1 GCA_018677115.1 Arenicella sp.
GTCTTCTTTGACCTGACCGGTCATTCCCGGTTGCTTGACACCGGCATTTTCCGGCGTGTGCGAATACGGGTCGGAGGGAAACGCACCATAATCCTGCGGTGATTTTTCCGCGCCGATGCCGTCACGAATGAATGCAAACTGGTCACGTAAAGAGTCGATCGTATTTGCAGCCGCATCGTTGGTGGCAGCCCAGAATATATTTTCGGAGACTGCAAGCCCGAGCTTGGAGACCATATGCCAGTAAATTGAGCCAAGCCCTTCATAGGCAAAAAAGGTCCCAGAACGTCCGGTAAATTCGTCATGACCGAAAAGTTCATCAAACTTTCTAGCCAGCGCAACCTTGTTGAGCCCGACCAGATCAGTGTACTCGGCGCCAAGGCTTTCAAGCGCTGCTTCCAGGTCAGCGGAATTTCGAAACCCGCCGTTAAAATGTACTGCACCATGGACGTCGCGATGGACAATGCTGGAGTCATCATTATTCAACAGTGCCAGCAACAGATCATTTGAGGCAACGTAGTCAGCGGGGACCTGATTCTTTTCCATAAATCGTGGTAATTGGCGGTCCGGGTAAAGCAGATAGCTTTTCTGGTTTTCCCGGTATAGTGCGCTGCCCCGCAAGGCATCGAGGAGCTCGACCCCATCCTCAGCTGATAATAATCCGGAGCTCAGCACCGCGACCTGACCTTCGAGCATTTCATAGAGATGCTTGATATTCAGGCCGTCATCATTCCAGTCGAGTAAATTATAGGTGTGGTAAAGCTTATCGTGTCTCCTATTGTTGCGTATTGTCCTTTCAAGATGATCGCGCGCTGCTTCAAATAGTGCCTGGCATTGCTGTTTAGCAACATCGACGTGGTCACCTGACACAGCTTCGTGATACAGGCGATTGCGGTAGTTGCTGCCGGCAGCAGACAGTGCCGCCACTATTTCTGCCCGCTGCTGCGCATCGATTTCACCCGTGGCTGATGGGGGATTGTTGGACAAAATTGCGTTGATGTTGTAAAAAAAGTCCGCGACTTCCTGCGAGACCGTGAACGACTCAATTGCAACGTTTTCAATCCAGTCTAATAAGAAACTGAACCATCGGTACAGATAGCATGCGGTGACCATGGACAGGCCTCTGCCCACCAGGGCATTGTTGGCATCATTCCACTCCGGTCGCTGTGTGTTCAGCCAGATTCCGCCATCCGGAATCAGGTTTGATAGCTTGGTCAGCGACAGGATCAGTAATTTTTCAATCAGCGTGACATGGTGGATGTTGTCGTGTTGGTCACGAAGCAATTTGCCATCTCCACCCGTTTGTTGGACACGTTGTTCAATCAACGTGGCCAACTCCTCATCGAATTCGATTGTTGATCGTGGATTCTGTTTTATCTGCTCGAAGTCATTGATTCGATAGGGGACATTTGCATGCACAAAGATCGGCTCATTGAGTAGCGTCACAAGATGTTGCGGCTGAAAGCGGTGACTCCATTCGAGCAACTTGAGCAGATAGATAATCTGGTGGTCACCCCAATATCCTATATTGGCCCATGGGTCATCGGGAGATGGAGTTTCCCATTCAAATCCATCCTGCGTCAGGCGGTAGGGGTTGTAGCCATCGGCCGTGGTGGCGTTGAGGAAACGGCATACCATGCCAGTGAGGAACTCCGGGAAGGAAAAAGCCAATGCCTCCCAATTCTGGAAAATATCCCGCCAATTCCCCTGATAGCTCAGGTTTTTCCTGCCGTTGGGTGCCCGCAAATCGATCGAAAATTGATTCCACGGTCGTGTTGGATCACCATGTCGGCGACTGAAGGCAAGGGGCAAATACTCAATAGAGAGTCGCGTCAGGTCGGCATCACCAGCAGCTTGCACTGTGGACTGTAGGCTGGCGATATCCTGTTCGGCAGGCATGCTCTCCAGCAATGTTCTATGGCGCTTGAATATCTCGCGGTTGAAGTGGGCAATATGCCGCGTGTAGTCGTGCGCGGGGACCAGGTAATCTGCCCTCGGGATACCGCCCCGCATGACGTTAAATACGGTATTGCCGAGATGTCGTGCTGTGCGGCGTCTGTTCGCGCCGTGCTGTATGCCATCAGAAGAGGAAACGATGTGCAGAAAATCGCGCTCACTGGCCTCAATGTCAGCGTTTAGTTCCACCAGTGGATTCTGCGTTGACTGAATCCAATTGTCCAATTCAGCGACATCGCTATGGTCCTGCAGGACTTCTGCCACAATATGCCACTCAACGGATTCGCCGGGTTCGAGATCCAACTGCTGACAGGCAGCAAAGGCACCCGCCCTGCCGCGAATATCAGCCTGTGTGTGAACCGCTTTGCCGGAATGAAATGTCTTTATTTGTTCTGTAGACAACAATATTGCCTCCGGCTCCAGACCGGTCTGCCAAATACTGGTAGCCATCAGCCCTTCACTTGGCTCAGCGCGGTCTGTCGGGATAGAGCTCAGGTAGAACAATGCAATCTGGCTGCTATCGAGCAATTCATTTTTCTTGTAGGCATTGCTCAGGTTGCTGAAACGCGAAACAAACTCGTTGCCAACACCGTACGGTAGTACATTCTGCAATCCATCCAGCATTTCCAGCGAGCGCCGCTCGCGACCGTTGTTTTGCAGGCGGCAGCTCCTGATAAATCCATATTGCTCGCTGAATGTCCAGCGGTAGCGAAAGCTCAGCTCCAGTGCATCATTGCATTCCTCGAAAACAAGCTTGTTGCCCAGCGGGGTTTTGAAAATATTTTGGCGGCATTGTCTGAGTGCAGCAGCCCGGGGAGAAAACGGATGCCATAGAGCATGTTGACTGCTTGAAGCAGGCTCAGAGACACCTGCAACGCGAATTAGCGTAATCGGGCCGGTGGTTGCCCTGAAGGCTGAAATCTGGTCATCGGGGGCATAGGGGAACAATGCGTTATCAGCATTGCGGCGACCGGCAGTGAGCGCACCAAGGCTGGATACAAACATCCAATGGTCACTTGCCCCCACCAGGGACATAAAAAATTCCGGCATCAAATGCGCATTGGAGATGCGAAAGTATTCGTCACCATCAAGCAGCACATAGCCGCCCTCTACCTGGGATTTATTATTTTTCATTATCATTTGGAATCGGGGGAACGCTATGCCTGTAATTTTCTTATGAGGATACTATTGTCTGCCCTGAAAAGCAGCATTGGCAGGCACCGACACCTATTGTTGAAGAATAAGCATGTTAGTTAATTTTGGCAAATAACGACCTCTTTGGGGGGATGACTATGGCTAACAGGTCAGCCACCTGATGGAGATTTGCGCAGCCAGCCCTGCAGCAGGCCACAGAGCTAATACGAGACACTTGTGGTGGCGTCAGCATGAGTGCTCTGAATATCCTTGAAAATTGCATAAAAGTGCATCCTTCCAGGTGGTTCTTGCATCTAATGATTTAACTGGTGCAGTCAAGCACGATAACTTTTGTTCCGGAGAATCTATGTTTAATAAAATAAGCATTGCGCTGGTGGCTATCACTATTCTGTTTTTCGCCGTTGGTGGGCCGCAGGCTGAACCGTTGATCGACAAAGAATCGTTAAAAGTCACCCGCGGTGGAACCTTGTATCTCAAATCTGACATGGGCTCGATTGAGGTTGAGTCCCATAACCGTGACAGTGTTGACGTCAGGGTTGAGACTAAGGGCGATGATGCCGATAACTTTGCAGTTGATATTTCACGCGACGGCGATGATGTCCGCGTCGTCGGTAAACGCAAAAAACATTTTGGCCTCTCCCATTCCAGCGCGCGTTTCGTCGTTAAAGTTCCCCAGCAATATAACGTTGACCTGAATACTGCAGGCGGTTCGATTAGTGTTGCCGATCTTCAAGGAACCGTTAATGCTTATACCTCAGGTGGTTCCATCGACCTTGGAAAAATACAAGGTGAAGTCAAGGTGCATACGTCCGGTGGGTCGATTGCCGTTGATGAAGTGTCAGGCAATATTGATGCACATACCTCGGGTGGCAGCATCAAGGCGAGGCTGTCAGAACAGCCAACGGACGATTGTCGCCTGCGAACCTCCGGCGGCAGCGTTACTGCTTACCTCGCACCATCTATTGCCGTTGACCTGGACGCAAAGACCAGTGGTGGCAGCGTGCGCAGCGACATTGAGGTTGACGGCTCGGTGAAGAAGAACCGAATCAGAGGCAAAATAAACGGCGGTGGGCCCAAGTTGGAACTTAGAACCAGCGGCGGTAGTGTCCGGGTCAGATCCCTGTAACGCTGCACCTGGCTCTTTAGCTAGGGCTTGCGGAACCGTAATGTCATCCGGTCGCTCTCTCCAATCGCTGCATATTTAGCTCGGTCTTCGTCACCACCGCTATAGCTTGGTGGTAAATTCCACACACCTTTCGGGTGATCACGAGTGTCTTTCGGGTTGGCATTAATCTCGCTCTTTGCCTCCAGTGTGAAGCCAGCAGTCTCAGCCATTTCGACGATCAGGTCCTCGTGAATATAGCCTGTTTTGGCTTCCGGATGTTGCTCTGCATCGGGGTCACCACGATGCGCCACGATACCAAGTATGCCGCCCGGCTTAAGGTAACCGTGCATGGCCTTCATTGCCAGTTCCAGATTCCCTGAGCGCATCCAGCTGTGCATATTGCGAAACGTGACTACCATGTCGGCACTGCCGGCTGGAGCAGCTGCCAGCTTTTGCGGGGGCGCAAATACGGTCACATTCACCTTACCGTAAAGTTCTGGCTTAGCGGCCAGTTTATCGTTATAACGCTTGGCGTTGCGTTGAGCATACTTACTCTCTGCTTCAGGGTCATAGCTGCCCGCATAGTAGTTGCCACTGTCTTTCAAGTAAGGCGCCAGGATTTCGGTGTACCATCCGCCGCCACCAGGTGAAAGTTCCACTACCGTCATGTCAGGTCGAATGCCGAAGAATTCCAGCGTTTCGCCCGGATGGCGAAATTGGTTGCGGGCCTTATATTCGGCAGATCGATGCTCACCGTCGGCGATTTCATTGATTGCGTCAGCGACCTCACCGGCGAAGGCTGCAGGTGTGATAACAGCGACAGCAAAGCTGCCGAGAATGGCTATTTTTCTAAACATGGCTAATTCCGGGTTTTTAATTGTTGGTTGAGTATTCTATCAATCCTTGCTTGCCTTGGAAATTGTTCAGCATAAAAGTCACAGCTGACGGAATCTGCAGCAGGCTTGTTAATGTTGAGAGTAGACGACTTTAATGTCCTGCAGGCGGCATGCAAAGAGCGTGCGCACGATATTCAGGAATTCAAAAAATTGATTTGTTGTTTTTTATGGTGATGACATCGACGATTTTTTCGATGTCTGCGTCGGACACATCAAATGCTCCGGCATATGCCCTGAGCAGTAAATTTTCGGCTTCGTCGAGAAAACCATCAGCCATTGCGATATCAACCATATTGGCCAGCGCAACACGCTGTTGTTTTGGGTCGAGTGTTTCAGCAATTAAGGTAACACATTCATCCACATGCATTACGTTCCATACCGAGATCGCGGAATCCCATGCTTCTGACGTAGTGCTCCCGTCCAGCCGATTGATGATCGCTATTTCATCCTCGTCGAGGTCGCCATCGATGGCGGTGATAGTGATTGTGGCCAGCAATAATGCGGCCTTTGGGGTTAATTTATATTCCGGCTTTGCTGAAAATCGATCGTTCATCTTAGATAAGCCTCACACGGGCAGGGCACACAAATACAAAGGGATGCTCAGTATAACGGTAGCAGCCACTCAGATTAGCGCAATTTACATCGAATATCGTTTGTATTGCAGTTTTACCCGGGTCGGTACAGTTCTCATGTCTGTGCGCACCATTGTGCGTCCAGATGGGATGAAAACCGGAAACCAATTCAGCATAATTTGCATCTAATAACTGAACCTAGTTAATTATTTTATAATTGGAAAAAGACCGCAGGCAAATGCCCTTCAATAGATTGAGGCAAGGCTGCTACCAGGGAGAACCCGATGACTCTAATCAGGCGACATTGGCCTGCTACATCCATCAGCTGGAATTACAAGGCGCCGTGCTGGCTAGCCATGCTGCTGCTCATTGTGACATTCCAGCACACCGGGTGGGCGCAGCAAGGTGTTGATAAAAATGCCGGGGTGATCGGTGAAGTAGTGCTGGTAAAGGGTGGCGTAACGGCCAGTTCAGAAACGCGAATTGACCGCGATCTGATTGCAGGGGCACCGGTTTATAGAGGTGATGTGATAGAAACAGACCGGCTGAGTTTTGTGGCGATCCGCTTTATCGACGGCGGCAAACTGACGTTGCAACCCAGTAGCAAAATCGATTTGCAGGAATTCAATAATAAAAATGCACAGGAAAACCAGACTTTTGAATTACTCAAAGGCGGCTTACGCGCTATTACCGGAGCAATAGGTAAGCGCCGCCCTGAGCGCGTTACTTACTATGGTCAAGGCATTACAGTTGGAATACGTGGCACTGCCTTCGCTATGCGACTTTGCACACCGGGTGCGCCAAGGTGCAAGTTCGATCGCGGTATCAATTTCCAGGGCCGGATTGTGACGAACCGGCCTGAGG
>JAHHOC010000187.1 GCA_018677115.1 Arenicella sp.
TCGCAGGCATTGATTTTTCATCCTTATCGCCGGCGGAATGTATTTCGTTGTTATGGGAAATCCTTGATAACAGGATTCATGGTATTGCATTCAGCCCTTACCAGGATGGCCAGGAGCCTGGTGATGAAATCAGCGAAGCGCAGATAGAGCAGCGACTGAAAATCATCGAGCCCTATGTAAACTGGATCAGAACATTTTCCTGCACAGAGGGAAACGAACACATACCGCGTATTGCTAAACAGCAAAATCTGAAAACCATGGTTGGCGTTTGCCTGAGCGATGACAGGGAAAAAAACGAAATCGAGCTCGAGAACGGAATTGATATTGCCCGCCAGGAATATGCGGATATCCTCGCGGTAGGCAACGAGGTACTGCTCCGGGGGGAGTTAACGGCGCACGAGATCATCGAATACATCAATCGCGCAAAACAGGCAGCACCCGGCCTGAGTGTCAGTTATGTTGATGCCTACTTTCAGTTTGAAGACTATCCGGCACTGGCGGATATCTGCGATGTCCTGCTGGTTAACTGTTACCCGTTCTGGGAGGAGTGTCCGGCTGACTATGCATTGCTCTATATGAAAGACATGTATAACCGCGCGGTAAAAGCTGCAAACGGGAAGAAGGTCATCATTAGTGAAACAGGCTGGCCGAGCACCGGCGCTACCAATGGCGCAGCCGTGCCGTCCACTGAAAGTGCGATGCGCTACTTCATCAATACCTATAGCTGGGCGGAACATGACGACGTTGAAATCTTTTACTTCGCTTCGTTTGATGAGGCCTGGAAAACCGGTGATGAAGGCGATGTCGGCGCCTACTGGGGACTATGGGACAAGGATGGCGGTTTTAAATATTCCTGAACCATGAGTTGGATAAGCGATGAAAAAGAATTCATTAGAACTGGGTTTCGAACATGCCATTTGTTACTCGGGCTACAGGGAAGGCCAGTCTCCGGTTGATGGCGTTTTCCCTTCCTATCATGAAATCCACGAAGATCTGAATATCCTCAAGGACAACTGGAAATTGCTCAGGCTGTATGATTGTAGCTGGCATGCAGAATTCGTGCTTGATGTCATTCGCAACGAATCCCTGGATTTCAGGGTTATGCTCGGTGCTGATATGGCTGCAGAACAGAGTAACGATAACTGCCCCTGGGGCGCCGACTACGACGAGCGCACGCTCGTTGCGAACAGGCTCGAGAACAGCATAGAAATCGAAAGACTGATCAAGCTCGCGAATCGTTACCCGGATATCGTTTCATCGGTCTCTGTCGGTAATGAGGCCACCGTGGAGTGGACTGATCATATGGTGCCGGTGGAGAATTTGATCGCTTATGTGCGCAGGATCAAGGCGGCCGTGGATCAACCGGTCACATTCTGTGAGAACTATGTACCGTGGACTCACAAGCTCGAAAACTTGGCGGCGGAGCTGGATTTTATTTCATTGCATACTTACCCGGTGTGGGAGCACCAGACGATTGATGGTGCGATGGACTACACCCGGCAGAATTATTACAGCGTTGCCAATCATTACCCGGAAAAACCCGTGATAATCAGTGAAGCGGGCTGGACGACCCGTTCCAGCGGTCGCGGGATACAACCCTGGAATGCCTCGCAGGAATTCCAGGCTACTTACTATTGCGAATTGCTTGATTGGTGCAAGGAGGCTGACATCCTGGCTTTTGTGTTCGAGGCGTTCGATGAGCCGTGGAAAGGGTCGCCTGATCCTGACGAGCCGGAAAAACACTGGGGTATATTCACCGTCGATCGAAAACCAAAGCTGGTGATGCAGGATATTTATGCGCACCTGTAATCGCGTTATCAGATAACGCCAGAGTGAGCAACGAAAACAGCAAACTCGGTTTCTACGAAAAATTCAGTTATGCGCTGGGTGATAATTACCAGGGTGGCGTGCTTCAGGTTACGATCACAGCGGACGTGAGCACCCGAATGAAGTGTGATATTCCTGCCGGTTGCGGAAATCGTACAGATGGACTGACAGATCCGAATTTAAATACAACGATTGATTTTGGGGAGTTCTATAATCCCTCGGCATTAACCATGACGGCGCTCCTGCCGGGAGCGGAAGCGAATGCGGTGGTCAATGCGAGCGTGACGCCGTTTACCCACACGGCTGCAGCACGAGCCAAGGCGCAGCCGGCCCTGGATGCTGCTGCAGTTGCTAATGCCAATTCTGAAGTGTCCAACCTGCTGGGTGTAGATATACTGAACATTGCACCCGTCGACATTACCGATGCGGCAGCTGTTGATGGCGCATCTTCAAACAAACAGGTTGTTTATGCGGCGCTGCTGTCGGCAATAGCGATGGATGCAGACCCGGATGCAGTCGGCCAGCCGTTGCTCAACGATGTGCTGGATCAGCTGGCCTCATCTTTGGTCTCAGCTACCATTCTGACTGCTGATTTGCAGGTAATCGTCGAC
>JAHHOC010000203.1 GCA_018677115.1 Arenicella sp.
CTGCTCTCGTTGCCCGAGGGCTATGCATTGCATGCGCGCACCCGAAAAATAATGCAAGACCGTAAAAAGATGAAAGATGGCGAGCTGCTGCTGGATTGGGGCATGGCGGAAAATCTCGCTTATGCGACACTGCTGGACGAAGGATTCTCTGTCCGTTTGTCCGGCCAGGACTGTGGGCGCGGCACTTTTTTCCACCGCCATGCGACCCTGCACAACACAGACAACCGCGATGTTTATATTCCGCTGCGCAACATCAAAGATGATCAACCTGACTTTGTGGTGATCAATTCGCTATTATCTGAAGAAGCTGTGTTGGCATTTGAATATGGGTATTCCTGCGCCAATCCGAATGCGCTGGTGATATGGGAAGCTCAATTCGGGGACTTCGCTAATGGAGCGCAGGTAGTAATAGACCAGTTTATCAGCAGCGGCGAAGACAAATGGGGTCGGCTGACCGGCTTAACACTGTTCCTGCCGCACGGCTACGAAGGCCAGGGCCCCGAACATTCTTCGGCGCGGCTCGAGCGCTATCTGCAATTGTGTGCACAACATAACATTCAGGTTTGCTCTCCCAGCACCCCGGCACAGATGTTTCATATGCTGCGGCGGCAGATGATTCGCCCTTATCGCAAACCACTGATAGTAATGACGCCGAAAAGCCTGTTACGTCACAAACTTTCCGCCTCTACAATGGAAGACTTGCACGCCGGCAGTTTCCAAACAGTTATTCCCGAGGTTGATAAGCTGACCAACAAGGATGTTACGCGGGTGGTTTTTTGCACCGGTAAAGTCTATTTCGATTTGTTGGAACAACGACGCGAGGAAAAATTCAAGGACATCGCAATTTGCCGCATAGAGCAACTCTATCCTTTTCCAGTGGAAGCAGTGATTGAGCAGTTGGAGCGCTACCACAATGCGCATGAGGTGGTATGGTGTCAGGAAGAACCAAAAAACCAGGGAGCCTGGTACCAGATCATGCATCATTTCAGGGCCTGCATCGACACTGACAAACAAGTCCTGCTATACGCCGGGCGAGACGCCTCCGCATCACCTGCTGCCGGCTATATGTCGATTCACCGGGATCAGCAGGCGGCATTAATCAGTGCAGCCTTATCTCACCTGGATGAAGAAGACACACATCGCGTAGAGCACATAACTACCAATAAAGAGGAGCAGTAGAATGAGCACTGAAATTAAGGTACCGATTTTGCCTGAATCCGTAGTCGAAGCCACCGTTGCGGTATGGCATAAAAAGGTTGGTGATGCCGTCAGCCTGGATGAAAACCTGGTTGATATTGAAACCGAGAAAGTAGTCCTTGAAGTGCCCAGCACGGTTGACGGAGTTATCAAGGAAATTGTTCATGAAGAAGGTTCAACAGTCGGTGAGCAGGAAGTTCTGGCTATCATTGAAGAAGGTGCAACTGCGGCTGCCAGCGCGCCGCAAGCAGCTACCGACACTACTCCGGAGGCTGCCGAGACTGATCCCGCGCCTGCCGCTACTGGAGATGCGGATAAGCTCAGCCCGGCTGTGCAGAAACTGGTAACGGAAAATAATATTAATGCTGCTGAAATTAGCGGCACCGGCAAGAATGGGCGCATCCTAAAAGAAGACGTAATCAATTACCTGAAAAAGCGGGATACTACACCGCCTGCTCCAGCGCCGGCAGCACCGGTCAGTCAGCCACCTGCTGCAAAACCATCCGGGCAGCGACTTGAACGCAGGGAGCCGATGACGCGCTTACGCTCGACCATTGCCCGACGCCTGAAGGAAGCGCAGGACACGCAGGCTATGCTGACCACATTTAATGACGTAAATCTGCAAAGAGTGATGGATCTGCGCTCGGAGTATAAGGAGGCATTCGAGAAAAAACATGGTGCCAGACTTGGGTTTATGTCATTTTTTGTGAAGGCTTCAATTGAGGCGCTCACGCGTTTCCCGGCGGTAAACGCGTCAATCGATGGTAATGATCTGGTTTACCATGATTTTTACGATGTCGGCATTGCTGCTTCGTCCCCGCGTGGCCTGGTGGTACCGGTATTACGCGACGTTGATCAGATGAGTTTCGCCCAGGTCGAACAGAGCATCAGTGAGTTCGGCGCCAAGGCCAAAGAGGGTAAATTGACCATGGAAGATCTTACCGGTGGCACCTTTACAATTTCTAATGGAGGCGTCTTCGGGTCGATGCTGTCTACTCCCATTGTCAACCCGCCGCAAAGCGCAATTCTGGGCATGCACCGCATAGAGCAACGTCCGGTTGCGGAAAATGGGGAGGTGATAATCCGGCCGATGATGTACCTGGCACTCACCTACGATCATCGCATCATTGATGGTAAGGAATCGGTGATGTTCCTGCGCACCATCAAGGAGTGCCTGGAAGATCCCGCCCGCCTGTTGTTGGAACTTTAGAGCATAGCTATGAGTAACAAATTTGATGTGATAGTAATCGGTGCCGGCCCCGGCGGGTATGTAGCGGCCATACGCTGTGCCCAACTGGGTTTGAATACTGCATGCGTGGACGACTGGCAGGATGCCGATGGACAGCCTTCGCTGGGCGGCACCTGTCTCAATGTGGGCTGCATTCCTTCTAAGGCTCTGCTGGATTCAACTGAAAAAGCCTCACACGCCGCACACGACTTCGCCGATCATGGCATCTCGGTGGGGAACGTTTCCGTTGATGTGCCGAAAATGATCGAACGCAAAGACGGTATCGTCAGCAACTTGACTAAAGGCATTGCCGGCTTGTTTAAGGCCAATAAAGTTACCTCGTTGCACGGTCGTGGAAGGCTCCTGAAGAATAAGCAGGTTGAGGTCAGCACCGGCAAAGAGGTCGCGGTCTATGAAGCCGATCACGTCATCATGGCAGTCGGTTCGGTGCCTGTGTCCATTCCGGTAGCAAAAGTAGATAACGAACTGATCCTCGACAATGTTGGTGCATTGAACATTAAGAAGACGCCGAAAAAGCTTGGTGTGATCGGTGCCGGTGTGATTGGCCTCGAACTCGGCAGCGTGTGGAACCGGTTGGGCGCAGAAGTTACCATTCTGGAGGCGCTGGATACATTCCTGCCACCGGTGGACAAACAGCTGGCACGCGAAGCACAGCGCATATTCAGCAAAGATCAGGCTATGGATATTAAACTCGGCGCAATGGTTACCGCCACCCGGACTAATAAGAAATCAGTCAGGGTCACTTATACCTACAAGGATGAAGAACATAGCGATACTTTTGATGCGCTGATAGTTGCCGTCGGACGGCGTCCCAACACCAGCGACATTGCTGCTGACGACGCCGGATTAAAGCTTGATGAGCACGGTCGTATCGAGGTTGATGAGCATTGTCGAACCAGCATTGACTCCGTGTATGCAGTAGGTGACGCCGTGTCCGGCCCGATGCTGGCACACAAAGCTTCCCATGAAGGTGTCGCGGTTGCAGAACAAATTGCCGGGCAGGCCGCACACATTAACCATGCCACCGTGCCCTGGGTGATTTATACCCATCCCGAGATTGCCTGGGTTGGAATTAACGAAGAACAGGCCAAGCAGCAAGGCATTAACTATAAAACCGGTTTTTTTCCGTTTGCCGCCAATGGGCGTGCGTTAGCCATGAATGAAAAGGGCGGTCGCATCAAGATGATTGCCGACGCCGATACAGATCGTATCCTTGGCGTGCACATACTCGGACCCAATGCCTCCGAGCTGATTGCCGAGGCGGTTTTGGCTATGGAGTATTCAGCCTCGAGTGAGGATGTTGCTCGTACAGTTCACGCCCACCCTACCCTGTCCGAAGCCATGCATGAAGCTGCTCTGGCGGTCGATGGGCGTGCCCTGCATAAAGTAAATTAATCCATATACAACGATTTCTCGCGGCACCGTAAATCGCGTCGGTGCTATCCTTTTCGTTACAATGAGTTGCCGTACTGGCAACGGGTGAAATTTTAGTTTATGAGTTTTCCACACCAAATATTCAAGGCCTACGATATCCGGGGTATTGTCGACAAAACCCTTACCACGGAAATTACCCACAGCATTGGCCGGGCAGTGGGCTCAGCAGTGCGAACCAGTGGTGGTCAAAATATTATCATTGGCCGGGATGGTCGCTTCTCCGGACCGAAGCTGGCCCAGGCACTGGCAGATGGGCTTCGCGCCAGTGGCGTGGATGTTGTAGATATTGGCCTGGCACCTTCGCCGGTAGTCTATTTTGCCTGTCATGCTATGAATATCCCCTCGTGCATTGCCATTACCGGCAGCCATAACCCACCAGAATACAACGGCCTTAAAATGGTGGTCGATGGCGTAACCTTGTCAGCGGAGGCAATTCAGGCAATCAAGCAGCGCATAATTGAACAAGACTATGAAACTGGTGAGGGCAGCTATCAGCAGCGGGAAATAATTGAGGATTATATCGAGCACATCGCCAGCGACATCAAGCCCGAAAGAAAGCTGAAAATTGTTATCGATTGTGGCAATGGCGTGGCTGGCGCTACTGCTCCAGAGGTGTTCCGTCAAATCGGCTGTGAAGTAATCGACTTGTTCAGCGAGGTGGATGGAGCCTTTCCAAATCATCACCCCGATCCAAGCCAGATAGAAAATCTTCAGGATTTAATCGCTGCAGTAGAGCAGCACGAAGCCGAGCTGGGGCTTGCCTTCGACGGCGATGGCGATCGCCTCGGCGTGGTTACCAGCCGTGGGGAAATTATCTGGCCGGATCGACAGATGATCTTGTTTGCACGCGATATCCTGCAGCGCAACCCGGGCAGTGAGATCATCTATGATGTCAAATGTACCCGCAATTTACCTGCTGCCATCGAACAAGCTGGCGGCAAGGCGACTATGTGGCGTACCGGCCATTCATTTATGAAGAGTAAATTAAAGGAATCCGGTGCGGCAATTGCCGGTGAAATGAGTGGTCATATTTTCTTCAAGGAACGCTGGTATGGGTTTGATGACGGTGTTTATGCCGGCGCCAGATTGATTGAATTATTGTCTCGCATGCAGGACACGCCGCAGTCCATATTCGATGCGCTGCCGGATAGTATCAATACTCCGGAATTGAGAATGGAGTTTGAAGAAGGCGAACACTACAAGTTTATGCAACGTCTGCAGGACACAGCGAAGTTCGAAAATGCCGAAGTGAGCACTATTGACGGTATCAGGGTTGATTATGTTGATGGCTTCGGGCTGGTCCGCCCTTCCAATACAACGCCAATTCTGGTGCTGCGCTTTGAGGCCAACGATCAGGCCGCTCTGCAGCGAATCCAGTCAGATTTTGCCAGGGTGATCAAGCAGGTTGACCAGAACATAGAGATACCTTTTTAACGGAGATCCGTAGGGTGATACATACCAGGCTGTTTGATTTCATCAGGCGTACTTATGATCGCTTTCACGAGGCGCAGCTGGTTAAGATGTCTACAGATTTTCATGGCCTGCCCCTGCTCGCGCTGTTAGGTTTACTTTGTGGCCTGCTGGCAGGAACAGTAATCATTCTATTTCGCCTGTTCATGGAAGCGGCTGCCGGTCAAATATTGCCTGCTGGTAATGTAGAGGGATTCGAAGAACTGCCCCGTGCCTTGAGATTTGCGCTTTGTATCGCCGGCGGATTGCTGGTTGGGCTGATATTGCATGCGGTAAAGCCAAAGACCCGCAGCCTGGGAGTTGTCCATGTCCTCGAGAGACTGGATTACCACCAAGGCAATCTGCCGTTAAAGAACGCGGTCTTGCAATTTATAGCCGCTGGAATAAGCATCGTATCAGGGCACTCAGTGGGCCGTGAAGGCCCCAGCGTGCATCTGGGTGCCAGCAGTGGCAGCCTGCTGGGTCGAATGCTGCATGTCCCCAATAACAGTGTGCGGTTGCTGGTCGGTAGCGGTGTGGCAGCGGCAATTGCAGCGGCCTTTAACACGCCGCTGGCTGGGGTAATTTTTGCCATGGAAGTGGTTATTATGGAATACACCGTAATCGGTTTTACACCAGTAATTATTGCTGCGGTAAGCGCAACCACATTGACCCGCGTAGTGTTTGGTGATGACAGCGCTTTCACTGTGCCGGTTTTTGAAATGAGCTCCGTTTACGAAATCCCGCTGGTCGCCCTGATGGGCGCCGTCATCGGCTGCGTAGCTGCTCTGTTCATCCAACTTACCATGTTTGCTTCCAGTGTATTAATTAGCCGGGATATTTGGGTGCGCACTACCCTCGCCGGGGTGATCACCGGTTTCATAGCTCTGTTATTGCCCCAGGTAATGGGAACCGGATACGACACGGTAAATCATTTACTGTTGGCACAGATCGGACTGGCAGGCGTGTTGCTGCTGACTGTGGCCAAACTATTGAGTACAGCTGCTGCTATCGGGCTGGGAATCCCTGCTGGAATAATAGGTCCGACGTTATTTATAGGCGCAGCTGCCGGCGGTGCGTTCGGCTGGATCGGTAATGCTGTCGATGCAGAGATGGCAAGCCCGGGGTTTTATGCAATGCTGGGCATGGCAGCCATGATGGCAGCTACCCTGCAGGCTCCATTAGCTGCGCTCATTTCACTGCTGGAACTGACCGATAATCAAGCGATAATATTGCCCGGTATGATTGCTGTTGTTATTGCAGCACTGGTAACAAGAGTTGTATTCGGTAAGTCTTCGATCTATCGTCATTTGATGCTTGCCCGAGGCCTTGATTATCGCAATACGCCGATGTCCAGGGCTCTGAGGCGGGTTGGTGTAGCCAGCGTTATGGAGCGTGACCTGGTACAGCCTGCGCAGTCGATTTCGCTACGTGCTGCTGCGCAATTGCTGCAGCAGGAACCACGCTGGATCCTGCTTAAAGATGTGACCGAGGATCACCGACCCAGCATTCTGCCAGCCGCCGACCTGGCCAGCTTTTTGAGTCGGGATAGCGAGAGATTAGAGGAAGAGGACCTGCTGGACCTAATGCGCATACCCGCCATGCGACAGGACATCAGCTCCGTGAGCATTATCGCCACACTGCAGGAAGCCCATGAACGAATGTTGGCTGAAAATTGCCAGGTGCTGTACGTTACCGGTGCGCATGGAGCTACAAAAAATAAAGTTTTTGGTATCGTAACCCGCGAGCACATTGATAACAGCTACAAGCTGTAAGCGGAAACCCCGGTGTTATCTTTGGCGGTCCAGCAATAATTCGACAGCGTCGATGTAACCTTGTTTACCCCGGCCACAGATCTGCTTGATACAGACATCCTTGATCATTGAGATTTTGCGAAATTCTTCACGTTTGTGAATATCCGACAAATGAACCTCTACAGCCGGAATCTGGCATCCCGCAATCGCATCGCGTAATGCCACCGAATAATGGGTCAATCCGCCCGGATTAATAACACAGCCATCTGCCCAGCCCCGGTGAGCATGCAGAAAGTCGATAATGTCGCCCTCATGATTTGACTGGTAAAACTTTAATTGAGCTGGCTTGCAAACCGAATGTTGACGTACCCACTGATTGATATCAGCAAGACTATCGCTGCCATAGACTTCTGGCTCCCGCTCACCGAGTAAATTCAGGTTGGGTCCGTTAACAATTATCAGTTTCATCTAATCCCGGGCTCTATCTATTTACAACGCTCAAACTGTCCACGATGTCATCACTGCTGACGTCGGTGCTCACCACTGCGTTGCCAATGCCTTCGAGCAATATGAAATTCAGTTTACCATTCACGTTTTTCTTATCATGCTGGACCACATCGAGCACTTGTTGAGGCGATAATTGCCCTAACTCAGGCAATGGAAACCGATCCAGGACCGCCTGCGCCGAAAGGTACTGCTGCGAACTCAAGAGCCCTTTTTTATGCGAGATATAATTGGCACACTTCATGCCGAACAATACTGCCTCACCATGATACAAACCGCCATAATCGCGTAAGGTCTCAAATGCATGGCCGATGGTATGGCCATAATTCAATAGCCGCCGTTCGCCGTTCTCAAACTGGTCATTAGCGACGATCCTGCTCTTTATCCGGCAGCTTTTTACGATAATCTCGGTTAACAATGCCTGATCACGTAACTCCAGCAACTGCTCGAAACGTGACTCAAAAATATCGAAGATTGAACGGTCGCGAATGAACCCATACTTTACCGCCTCTGCCAGTGAAGACACCACATTGCGCCGTGGCAGGGTGGCAAGAAACCCGGGGTCAATGATCACTGCCCCAGGCTGGTGGATCGCGCCTACCAGGTTTTTTCCGGCGGCTAAATTCACTGCTGTCTTGCCACCGATAGCGGAATCGATCATAGCCAGTAAAGTCGTGGGGACTTGAATAATGGTAATGCCGCGCATATAGGTGGCAGCAACAAAACCACCGAGATCACCCACCACCCCGCCGCCCAAGGCCAGCAAAATAGAAGAACGGTCACAGCCCATTTCGACCATTTCGCTCCATACTTTTTCAGCAACAGCAATGTTTTTAGCGCTCTCGTCGCCGGGCACCTCGATCACCCCAAGGTTAATGCCACTGTTTTGCAATCCGTCCACAACACCCTGGTAATGTTGCAAAATTTGCGGCTGGCTTAACACTACCCAGCGCTGACCGTTATTCCAGCTACTTAACTCATCGCCGAGACGCTCACGCAGTCCATAGCTAACGGTGATATCGTAGGAATCTGGCCCAAGATCAAGCGGGATCACCTGACGCCGGTTGCCTGTGGGACGCGGGCTGCCCTCGGATTGCCGGTTGCCCTTGGATTGCCGGTTGCTCATTGAATATTAGATGGAGCGTCTTTAAACGCGTTAGGAATGATCGCTATTTTATAGCTTTTTCCAAGTCCCTGACCAACGAATTCATATCTACATGAGCAACAATATTGCCCCCCATCCATATCTCCACCGAATACACTGCCTGTGCCACCAACATCTGTAATCCATTGACAATTGATGCCCCCTGTTTTTCTGCAGACCTGAGAAACGCCGTCTTCAGGGGATGATAAATTAAGTCAAACGCCAGCATATTGCTGCTGAATATTTCTTCTTTTATCGGCGACGTACGGGTATTCGGAAACATTCCAACCGAGGTAGTGTTGATAACGCAATCAATGTCTTTAGCCCGTGTGGCCAGCTCTTGCTCGTCCACTATATCTACCCTGACAGCTTCATTGACTTTGTGAATAGTCTGTTTCAATCGCTCGGCATGATCCGCGGTACGGTTCATAATTGAGACGATTTTTGCCTCGCCCTCAGCTAACACAGCCCCTACCGCCTGCGCACTGCCCCCTGCGCCGAGGATAGCAAATTCACTACCCCCGATACTGACATTATTTTGTCGCAGTGAATAAGCAAAACCGAGTAAATCAGTGTTGTAACCAGTCAGTTTATTGCCATTGCGGTTTACGCAATTCACCGCGTTAATCAATTTGGCTTTGGTGTCAACTTCATCAAGCAATGGGATTACTGCTGCCTTATGCGGAATAGTGACATTCACCCCGTCGAAGCCGCCGACACGGAAACCGGTAAAAAAGGCTTTAAGGCGTTCTTCCGGAAGCGCTACCGTACGATAGCTGGCGTCATCAATTTCCAACTGGCGATAGATTGCTTTGTGCAGCAGCGGACTTAAGCTATGTTCAAGCGGCTCACCCAATAAAGCAAATCGTTTCAAAACACCTACCCGTGCTGATTTCTAATGTGCGTATTCCAACTCTGGCACCGAATGTGCAAAGTCATATCAATTCCTTACAGGCCCCGGAACCTCTATGCAGCGAGAGCTGATCGTCTTGATCGTACCGCATTTGCCAATCCACGGCAAAGTTCTTCCGTTTCGCCCCATCCGATACAGCCGTCAGTAATGCTCTGTCCATAAGTTAGAGGCACGCCTTCGATGACTTTTTGGTTTCCCTCAATAAGGTGCGACTCGATCATTACCCCAAAAATCCGCGATTCACCGTCCTCGATCTGCCGACAGACATCATCGCATGCCTCCTTCTGCCGCGAAGGCGTCTTGTAACTATTTGCGTGACTGAAATCAATCATGATGTTGGAACGCAAGCCGGCCTCATTCAACATGTCTGCAGAGATCTGTACATCCTCAGCATAATAGTTAGGTTTGTCGGCACCGCCGCGCAATATAATGTGACAATATTCATTGCCTGTACTGTTAAAAATAGCGGTTCTGCCTTCCTTGGTAACGGACAGGAAATGATGCGGATCGCTGGCAGCGCCTATGGCATCCACGGCAATGCGCAAATTACCATTGGTACCATTTTTAAAGCCTACCGGGCAGGATAGGCCCGAGGCCAACTCCCGATGACACTGACTTTCTGTTGTGCGGGCACCTATTGCACCCCAGGCAACCACATCGCCCGTGTAC